>CALCGO010000441.1 GCA_937901055.1 uncultured Rhodobacterales bacterium | reverse complement strand
GTGGGCGTAATGCTGCTTGCGTTGCTGACAATCATTGTATTCCCGCAAATCGCCCTTTGGCTACCGGGAGTAGTTTACGGAAATTAACCACACGAAGGGGGACAACCCCCTCGACACTTGAGGGGTGCTCCCCTCCCAACAAGGAGAAGACTATGACTACTAGACGTAAGTTTTTAACCACCGCCGGCGTCGCCGGTGCCGCCGCTTTGGCAGCACCAGCCGTGCACGGCGCGACGAAAATCAAATGGCGTTTGCAGACATACGCTGGCCCCGCTTTGGCCGAGCATGTCGTGAAACCATCTGTTGATATGTTCAACGCCGTCCAAGACGAGATGGAAATCGAGCTATTCACAGCCGACCAGCTTGTCCCAACGGGCGAACTTTTCCGTGCCATGCAAAAAGGCACAATCGACATGGTTCAGTCGGACGACGACTCCATGGCGTCCCCAACCGAAGTAACTGTGTTCGGCGGATATTTCCCGTTCGCATCGCGTTATTCACTCGACGTGCCAGTGCTGTTCAACCAGTACGGCTTGGGTGACATCTGGCGCTCAGAATATGAAAAAGTTGGCGTTCGCTGGTTGTCGGCTGGTTCTTGGGATCCATGCCATTTCGCAACCAAAGATCCTGTGCGCAGCCTCGCTGACCTTTCCGGCAAGCGCGTATTCACGTTCCCAACCGCTGGTCGTTTCCTGACGCAGTTCGGCGTGGTTCCTGTGAACCTTCCATGGGAAGACATCGAGGTTGCCGTGCAAACTGGCGAGCTTGACGGCATCGCATGGTCCGGCATCACGGAGGATTACACTGTTGGCTGGGCAGACGTTACCAACTACTTCCTTACCAACAACATTTCTGGTGCGTGGGCTGGTTCGTTCTATGCGAACAACGAGCGTTATCAGGAACTGCCTGAACGTCTTCAGAAACTGATCGACATGATGATGGATCACTCGCACTACTACCGTCAGTGGTGGTATTGGGGCGGCGAAGCCGACCTTCGCGTTAACGGCCCGAAAATGGAGCTAACGTCGATTCCTGATGACGAATGGCAACAAGTTGAAGACGCTGCTGTGACTTTCTGGGATGAAATCGCGGCGGAATCCGAAACCAAAGCCAAAGTTGTTCAGATCTTCAAAGACTACAACGATGTGATGAACAAAGCTGGCAAACCTTACCGTTACTAAGGTATGTTTTCGCTGCGGCCTGATGAGTCGGGCCGCAGCATTCTAAAACCCATAAATCGAGTGTGAACATGTCCGGTAATCTTTCTTTTGCAGACCTAAAAACCTCCGTCTCCAATGGTGAGGTGGATACCGTGTTAGTCTGTTTTGTCGATATGCAAGGCCGCCTGATGGGCAAACGGTTCTTGGCGCAACATTTCGTGGATGGTGCGTATGAGGAAACCCACTGCTGCAACTATCTGCTGGCTACCGATTTGGAGATGGCCACCCCTGATGGTTTCGCCAGCACAAGTTGGGAAAGCGGTTACGGCGACTATGTGATGAAGCCCGACATGGACACATTGCGAAGCGTTCCATGGTTGGACGCCACCGTTATGATCCTTTGCGACGTGCTTGATCATCACACGCACGAGCCTGTGCCTCATTCCCCGCGCGCAATGCTGAAAAAGCAAATCGCGAAACTGGCGGAAATGGGCTTCGACCCGATCATGGCAACCGAGCTGGAATTCTTCATCTTCGAGAAATCTTTCGATGAAATTGCCAAAGGTGGATTCCGTGATCTAACGCCAATTAGCTCGTATAACGAGGATTACCACATCCTTCAGACTACCAAAGAAGAACACATCATGCGGCCGATCCGCAATCATCTGTACGCCGCAGGCATCCCCGTTGAGGGCACCAAAGGCGAAGCGGAAGCCGGACAAGAAGAGCTGAACATCAAATATGCCGAGGCGCTCAACACCGCCGATTACCATAGTATCGCCAAGCACGCGATCAAGGAAATCGCATGGCAACAAGGCCATGCGGTGACGTTCTTGCCCAAGTGGCATAAAGACCGTGTTGGATCATCCAGCCACGTGCATCAATCGCTTTGGAAAGACGGCAAGCCCTCGTTCTACGACTAAGCTGACAAACTTGGCATGTCAGATTTGATGAAACACTATATGGCCGGAATGCTGAAATACGCGCCAGATTATATGTATTTCCTCGCGCCTTATGTGAACAGCTACAAACGTTTCCAAAAAGGCAGCTTTGCCCCGACCCGTACGATTTGGTCGGTGGATAATCGCACGGCAGGGTTCCGTCTTTGCTCCGCTAACAGCAAGTCTGTGCGCATTGAATGCCGCATTGGTGGTTCCGATTTGAACCCCTATCTGGCAATGGCGGCGCAGCTGGCCGCGGGCATCAAAGGTATCGAGGATAAGCTGGAGCTTGATCCGCCAACCGTTGGCGACGCATATGCTGGCAATACAGGAATGATCCCGCAGAACTTGCGCGATGCGATGGCAACACTGAAAAGCTCGGACATGTTGCGCGCAGCATTTGGCGATGATGTGGTGGACCATTACAGCCGCGCGGCTGAATGGGAATTGGAAGAATTTGACCGTGTGGTGACCGATTGGGAAATCGCACGCGGGTTTGAACGGGCCTAGCGCCCTCACTGGAGTTAAAGAAATGACCAAGTTGATCAAGTGTATCTCGCCGATCGACGGCTCGGTTTATGCCGAGCGTCCCGCGCTGAGCATGGAAGCCGCCGAAGCAGTGGTTGCCAGTGCAAAAGCCGCACAAAAAGAATGGGCACGCCGCCCTTTGGCTGAGCGCATCGAGCTGGTTCAGGCAGGCGTTGCTGAGCTGGGCAAAATGAACGATGTGATCGTTCCCGAGATTGCCCACATGATGGGCCGCCCTGTGCGCTACGGCGGTGAATTCGGTGGTGTTGAAGAACGCGCGTCGGGCATGGCAGCGATTGCTGTTGAAGCTTTGAAGCCCATCGTGGTTGAGGATAGTTCAGATTTCGAGCGCCGAATTGAGCGCGAACCCCATGGTGTTGTTCTAGTCGTCGCCCCTTGGAACTATCCGTATCTGACGGCGATAAACACCGTTTCCCCTGCCCTGATCGCAGGCAATGCGGTTGTCTTGAAACATGCAACGCAAACACTTTTGGCTGGTGAGCGCATGGTCGAAGCCTTCACTAAAGCAGGCGAG
>CALCGO010000440.1 GCA_937901055.1 uncultured Rhodobacterales bacterium | reverse complement strand
TGACCAAACCGCACGAGCGGAGATGTGAACGGCAGGTTAATTGAACCCGTTGGTCCTAGGATGTAGAGTTGAAAGCCCAATAGAGTGAGGAGCCCGGCTAGGGTTGCCACGAAGCTTGGCATATCAAAGCGATTTCGCAGAAGGCCGAAAAATAGGCCAACGAACGCCCCAGCAGCTAATGCCCCCAGTATCGCCAGGGGAAGCGGTAAACCTGTTTTGACCCAAAGGACGCCGATCATCGCGGAAGCGAGTCCACTCATTGATCCAACTGAGAGATCGATTTCCCCGAGCAGCAACACAAATATGATGCCAAGCGCGATGAACCCGACGGCGGACGCATCGAAAAGAAGATTGGCGAGGTTTATCGGTGCGAGAAAGACCGGGTTAAGCGAAGTAAAAACGACCGAGATAAGAACGAGGCCAGCAAGAACTGGAAGCATGCCTAAATCCCCAGACCTTGTCCGGTCTATGAACTCTCGGATTGCGCCGGAAATTCCCTCGTCGTGACGTACACGCGTATCTGCGCGATCAAGTTGTTGGCTATTGTTGTCGTCGGTCATTTTCGGTCCTTCGCTCGATCTGTCGTCGCTTCGAGTTTGCGTGCCTCGCGCCGGGAAACAGAGTTGTCAGAGGCGCCGGTGATCGCAGAGACAAGTTCCTCATGCGAATTCTCGGTCGTAAACACGCCATTGTTTCGGCCAAGACGCAGCACAACAATTCGGTCAGCGACTGCGCGTACGTCTTCCATGTTATGAGAAATCAGGATCACCCCGTGTCCTCGGCCACTTACCCGCTCAATGAGGTTCAGAACCTCCGCGGTTTGGGCGACACCAAGAGCTGCCGTCGGCTCGTCAAGCATGATTATTTCAGGTTCCATGACAAGCGAACGCGCAATCGCAACTGTTTGTCGCTGCCCGCCGGAAAGTGATGCGATGGGCTCGCGGACCGACGGGATGCGGGCCGCCAGTTCTTGGAGCAACTTCCACGCGCGGACTTCCATTTCCACTTCGTTCAGCCGCCAAGGTGAAATCTCTTGACCAAGGAACAGATTTGCAACGACATCCAAATTCTCACAAAGTGCAAGATCTTGAAAAACCGTCGCAATTCCCATTTCAAGCGCCTTGCGCGGGTTGTCGATCGTAACCTCATCACCGAGATATTCGATCATGCCGGACGTCGGTTGATGTACCCCGGCAAGCACTTTAACCAGTGTCGTCTTGCCCGCGCCATTGTCTCCGACCAGCGCGACGACTTCGCCAGCGTGGACTTCCAACTCAATGTCGCCCAAGGCTGTGACAGCGCCGAACTGTTTGGAAACTCCACTCATTTTCAAGAGTAAGTCCCCGTGTTTTCGCGTTGTTTGTGTCTGTGTCATACGGTGGTCCCCTCTAGTTCGGTTTGGTGCTGGCGGCACACTCGCCCGCCAGCACCCTTATATTGCGGCTTCGGAGGGAGGCCCGACGCCGCGTTCTCGATCACTCGATTCCGAGTTCAGCACAATATGCTGCAAAATCATCGGTACAAAGTTGCTCGGCAGACACGATACCTGTGTCGATCACGATTTCCTTGAGGTTGCCACGTGTCACGACGGCCGGCACGAAGAGCTGCGACGGGGCATCGTAAAGCGTTGTTGTGGCTTCAGGAGTGCCACCGCTCAAAAATGTGAATGCGATATTGGCCGCAGCCGCGCCCACAATTTCGCTAGGTTTGGAGATCGTATTGAATTGATCGCCTGCGATAATAAGCTGAAGTGCAGCTATCTCGGCGTCGTTGCCAGTGACTGGTGGGATTGGATCAACGCCAGCCGCTTTCAAAGCCGCAACTGAACCGCCACCGGTGCCATCGTTTGCCGCAACCACACCAACGATTTGGTTTCCAAATCGCGTAATCTGGCCCGCAACCCATTCTTGTGCTTTTGGCGGCGCCCAGCCCGGCGTGTCAAACTCAGCAAGATGCTCATATTCAGACTCTTCAACCGCTCTGCGCGAGCCATCAGCGATCAAGCCAGCGGCTGCATCGGTTGGAGATCCATTAACTTGAAGAATGCCGACACCTTCGGGTGAAACACCCGTAATACGCAGATGCTCAATGAGGCTTTGCGCGATGGCATAACCAATCCCTTCATTGTCAAAAGAGACATAGAAGTCTGGAGCGCGATCGGGGATTGGCCGGTCATAGGCCACAATTTTGATACCTTGTGCTTGTCCCAACTCGACCATGGCAGCTGCTGCGCCCGAATCCACAGGATCAAGCACGACAACGGCTGCACCTTGCGCAATCACCGAGTTGAACTGCTGCTGCTGTAGCGCGACGTCGTTATTGCCATTTTGATAAATGGCTTTGCAATCCGGACAGATCCTTTTCAATTCCGCCTGGAAGCCAGGCCAATCATGCTCGTCGTAGCGGGTTGAGCCTTGATCAGGCATCAAGAACGCGACGGTTCCTGTTGTTTGAGCATAGCTTGCGGTGCCGCTTAGAAAGAGCGCCGTAAGCGTCGCTGCAACTGTTGTTAACTTAAGTTTCATTGGAGTCTCCTCTGTTGGTTTCTCTCTTGGTTGACCGGCTTTGTTCTGTAAGCCGGCGGTAGGGTACCGCCCCGCTGGAAGAGCCCAGCAGGTTGCAGATACATTCTTTGTCAGTAGTAGCGGACGTTCCTGTCGGGACTGTCCTAATCTCACGCGGCGCCTTACGCCGCTTGGATACTTCGATCTGGGTCGAAGTTCGTGGTCGCATGGTTAAGCATTCGCGATCGGAACCGCGAAGGTGACATCCCTTTCTGCGCTGCAAATTGACGATTGAAGTTCGACAGGTTGTTAAACCCACATCCAAAGCAGATGTCGGTGATCTTCTCGCCATGATCAGAGACGAGCATTTGACAGGCCAGACCGATGCGCAGTCGATTTACATAGCGCATAAGGGACATGCCTGTGTGCTTCCGGAAGCTGCGTGAAAAGGTTGATCGACTTATGCCAGCGATCTCGGCCAAGTCACCTTCGTTAAATGGTTCAGTCAGGTTAGCGTCAATGAAAGCTAGGGCCCTGTTCAGCCCAGTGGACATGTAGCCCGAAGGGTCAGGCAGGTACTCGGCACCGGTCAGTTGATGCGTTTGGCTGTCCTGACTAAGGGCACCAACTATCCCAATGAAAAGTTCGATCCGGCGGATACCACGCGCATTCATCAGTTCGGCCAAATTGGGCGCTACGACTTCAGATGTGGCATTCGAAAACAACAGGCCACTGCGGCTTTTGTCCAGCATTTCTGAAAGGCATTGAAGCTCGGGAAGGATGCCCATCGCGCCACGGATGGCCTCATCCGTGAATTGTATTCCCCGATTGCGCAACGGAACTATTTCGTCGGCCTCAACATCACTTACCCAATTGTGCGGCAAATTCGGGCCGGTCAGCACAAGATTTCCAGGTTCAAACGTGCCGATAAAGTCGCCAACGAAGTAACGCCCCGTCGTCGCAACGACGTGATGCAACTCATACTCAGGGTGAAAATGCCAGCGCACCGTTGAAAACGGATAGCCGTGTTCATAGGCTCTAAATGTCTCACCGCGCCCTATTTGGACAACTTCTAGATCCGGTTGCATCATTCTCTCCCCCTTTCTATCAAACCGCTCCCCGCAGCTCGATTGAGTAGCACATCGGCTGATTCTCCAGTTTGACGGTAGCGACCTGTATTTTGGCAAACTACAGCAGAACAGGCGTAAAACTGGTACTTTTTTGTCGCTATGGCCATTTTTTTGTTTGTTTTATACTATCTAGCTGTATCGGAAATCTTTTCACCGGGCACGAAAATGACCTGAACGCGCGACTTTAGCCTACATTTCGAATCGATCCGAAGGTGCCATACAATCCAAACGAAAGACTCGAACCGGAAACGTGTCATGAATTCAGCTGTCAGCATTTCGTTCTCCAGATTAGGTTCAAGGACTTGTCAAAGCGGAGAGATTGCTACCTGAGTAACGTTGCGTGCAGCAATTCGCTGAGCGACGTTTTTCAGGCCACTCGCTTCTGGAATGTTGAAGTTCGGGATCTCCAACTTATGAAGAGACAACACGATGTCCCGTGAACCGCTACAGGGATGCCACTGCGCAGTATTCGATAAACTATTGTAAGGCAGGTTAGGGCAGTCCGCGTGACTTCACAAAGATCACTAACTGCGCAATGCCGCCATCGGTTCATTACGCAGCATCGGTCAGATTGGGCTCTTTCGGGACCTTCGCCGCGCAGTGCACCGATGACCGGTTCGGGAACGCATGCCGTTCGCTGCGCCCTGCCTGAACTCACAGAGTGCGGGACAAAGTGTGAATTCGCTGCAAATGCTCCAATGGCCGCTTCTGTCGAGAAGCT
>CALCGO010000439.1 GCA_937901055.1 uncultured Rhodobacterales bacterium | reverse complement strand
CTTTCGCAGGCAGTTTTTCCACCCAAGCCGCATCCACATAACAATGACACGTCGAACAAGCACAAGCGCCGCCACAATCAGCCTCGATCCCCGGCACGTTGTTGTCACGAGCACCTTCCATAACGGTCAAACCGTTGGCGACGTCGATCACATGCTCTGTGCCGTTGTGCTCGATATACGTAATTTTAGCCATGTTCAGTCCTTCGGGAAATAATGTTTCAACCCGCTATCTAATACGCCAATGCGCGCCGAACCAGCCCCCCTGCTACATTTTATTGTGACCACTCGTCCCGCACGGCCGCTCCCCCAGCTGAAAGGCTACCTCTAGCTCCGTATTCGTGCTAACAACGGGTCGAATTGATTTAGCCTAATCACTGCGAAATGCGGGATAACGGCGCAAGCGACAGGTGAGAAATATGAGCGAAGTTACGGTACTAGGCACAGGATTTGCAGCCCTTACAGCCGTTCGAAAATTACGCGCCGCAGACAAGCAGTTGGAAATAACAGTCATCGCTCCTCAACCAAAACTTGTCTATTTGCCCAGTTTGATCTGGCTGCCTTCCAATCAACGTAAACCCGAAGACATCACGATCCCGCTTCATAACTTCTTCAAACGCAACAACGTGAACTACGTTCAAGGGGCGGCCGAAGGTCTTGAGGATGGCGGCCGGACCGTGAAAACATCCACAGGGGATGTGACAAACGACGGCCTTATCATCGGCACTGGCGGGCGTTTCATCAAGAAACTTCCGGGGATCGAGCACGCCATTACCCCGTGCGAAGGCGTCGACCCCGTGATGAAATTCAAAGAAAAACTGGAAAATCTGGAAGGTGGCACACTGACCTTCGGTTTCGCCGGCAATCCAAAAGAAAAATCCGCCATGCGCGGCGGGCCGATGTTTGAATTCCTGTTCGGAACGGACGAATTGTTGCGCCGCCAAGGACGTCGCGACAAATTCAAGCTCGTCTTCTTCAGCCCCGCCCCGAAACCGGGCGACCGGCTTGGCCCAAAAGCGCGGGCGAAGTTGATGGACCGGATGAAAGAGCTGGATATCGACATCCACATCGGCCACAAAATGGTCCGCTTGGAGGCCGACAAAGTCGTGACCGAAGGCACTGAATTCGCCGCCGACCTAATCATGTTTATGCCCGGAATGACGGGAAATAAATGGTTCGACAACACCGATTTGCCGCGCTCGGAAGGGGGGCTTATCAAGGCTGACCAGCACTGCAAAGTCGAAGGCTTTGAGCGCACCTATGTAGCAGGCGATTCAGGTAGTTTTCCGGGGCCAGATTGGCAACCCAAGCAAGCACACATGGCCGATTTGCAGGCAGAGGCGGCAGCCGCAAACTTGGTCGCGGAGCTAAACGGCAAAGCAGCCAGCCACACTTTCCGCGTCGAACTTATGTGTGTGATTGATGACAACAAAACCGGTGTAATCGTGGCCCGCACCCCTAAAATCGGGTTCGCCCTGCCGCGAATGCGTCTAGCCCACAAAACCAAAGAGATATTCGAGCGTAAATACCTTAAACTTTACCGCTAAACGGACGTCAGTTTTCGCCTGCGAATGGCCGCTACAACGGGTTTTCGTCACGCGCTTACCCAATCAATGTGTTAACCAATCCTTAATAGGTATGTTCTAAATTTTGTTTACTATCAAGATACTTACAATGTATTAAATTAGACTTAGTCGATAGTTAGTCACTCAGTTAGACGAAATCTTGGTTCAATTCAACCAGCGGCTATGCTCTATAATATCCAGTTAACTGATGATTACAGCCATTGAACCGCCTTAATCAGCATATGATCCGTATACAGCCTAAAGCACTTTTTACCAAAGCGGTGTTTTAAAATACACGGACTCTGGTAAACCAGCTTCATCAAATTTCTGCTTTTCAAGGAAGCCTAGCCAGACCACGGGTACCTGTTGATCATCGACGAGTTGGGCTTCGTCCCTCTGAGTAAATCGG
>CALCGO010000438.1 GCA_937901055.1 uncultured Rhodobacterales bacterium | reverse complement strand
ATGTTCTTCTCGACCCAACACCCAAGTTTCTCCAATAATTCGCCGGTTTCATCTGACAACAGCGGCATTCCAAGATTATGCTTTTTGATGAATTTGTCATGGCTAGTGGTAGAATCCTTGGACATGCCAATGACGACCGCATTTGCGGTGGCGAAATCAGCGGCACTGGCGGTGAATTCGATGGATTCCAGAGTGCAACCGGATGTGTCGTCTTTCGGATACAGAAACAATACCAGCTTTTGATCTTTGAAATCTGCTAAAGACATGGAGCCTTCGCGATCGCGTGGTAGGGTGAAATCTGGGAAGTGGTCACCGATTTGCATAAAGCTCTCCTAATATTTTGGTTAGAATACGGTGTCATGCTGGAAAGAAAACCTGCAAATGACCCTTTTCAGGGCGGCGCGGGCGTATTACAGCGGGCTGAACCGAAGGGGCCAATATGTATACGCTTGATGATTTCGACTTTGATCTTCCAGAAGACCTGATTGCGCTGCGTCCGATGCGCCCGCGTCAGGC
Source organism: uncultured Rhodobacterales bacterium (assembly GCA_937901055.1). Taxonomy (GTDB): domain Bacteria; phylum Pseudomonadota; class Alphaproteobacteria; order Rhodobacterales; family Rhodobacteraceae; genus NORP23. The sequence goes on along the minus strand of CALCGO010000438.1, from coordinate 1,692 downwards.
CTCCAAGATGTTGGTCGCAAACGGTGGGATTGTGGACGCGACCGTTTCGAATTTACCTGACTTTCTTAGGGCAGGTGATTTGCTGGTTTTCAACAATACCAAAGTTATTCCTGCGCGGCTGTCGGGCCAACGGTTTCGGGAATCGGCGCACGGTTCCGGTGTGTCGCATATCGAGGTGAACCTGATTGAAAGGATTTCTGCGGACACTTGGATGTCGCTCGCGAAGCCCGCGAAACGGTTGAAGGTCGGCGACGTGATCAGGTTTGATGATTTGGCCGCGGCGGTAGTTATGAAAAACGGCGGCGAGGTCACACTGACTTTTGACCAAACCGGCCAAGCGCTTGACCGTGGGATTAAGGCTGTTGGTGCGATGCCGCTTCCGCCCTACATCGCCTCTAAACGGCCTGCCGATGCGCAGGATATGGATGACTATCAAACGGTTTTTGCGAAGCAGACCGGGGCAGTAGCAGCGCCCACTGCGTCGCTCCATTTTGATGGCGAATTGCTGGCGCGACTTGCTAAAATGGGGGTGAACTCAACGGAGGTGACGCTGCATGTTGGAGCCGGAACGTTTCTTCCCGTCAAGGTAGTCAATATAGAAGAGCATAAAATGCACAGCGAATGGGGTGAAGTTTCGCTTGAAGCTGCGAAGCAGATTAATAAAACGTTAATGGCTGGCGGGCGGATTATTCCCGTTGGAACAACGGCGCTGCGGTTGATCGAAACCGCGGCTGTGACGGTTGGGGAAATTGCGCCATGGGTCGGCGATACCGATATTTTTATTCGCCCGGGCTATGACTTTAAAATCGCAGACGGCCTGATGACGAATTTCCATTTGCCCAAGTCCACGTTGATGATGTTGGTATCTGCCCTCATTGGTTACGATAAGGTTAAGCAAATCTACGCACACGCAATTGATAACGGCTATCGGTTCTTTTCCTATGGCGACAGTTCACTACTTTTTAAAAAATAGGCAGAGTCGAACAAAAAATGTCGTTACAAGAATAAATTCGCCGTTAAAATCAGGATATTCAGGCCGCTGATTCTATTTAGGGCGACGTATGGTCTATATTCTTAAAAACGCTTGGGCACTGCTGCTTGGTATGATGCTGTTGATGGTCGGAAACGGCCTGCAAGGAACCTTGCTTGGGCTTCGTGGTGCTGTCGAAGGATTCTCGCCAACCACCATGTCTTATATCATGAGCGGGTATTTCCTTGGATTCCTCGGCGGGTCCTACATGGCGCCCGAGCTGATCCGGCGTGTTGGTCACGTACGCGTGTTTGCGGCGCTCGGCTCCCTGATTTCTGCTGCGTTTATCCTTTATGCTGCCCTGCCAGACCCGATCGTGTGGACTTTGATGCGGGTGATCGTCGGCTTCTGTTTTGCCGGCGTTTACGTCGTTGCCGAAAGTTGGCTTAACGACGCTGCCAGTAATGAGACACGTGGTCAGGCGCTTTCGGCGTATGTGATTGTACAGATGGTGGGTATCGTGGCCGCGCAAGTCTTGCTGAACTTCGCGGATGTTAGCGGTTATACATTATTCGTTGTTATGTCAGTCTTGGTTTCGATTTCCTTTCTGCCAATTTTGCTGTCTTCGACAACAGCGCCTGTTTTTCGTGCAACCAAACGTATGACCCTAAAGGAATTGTACGCGATCTCACCGCTCGGTTGCGTCGGGATATTCCTGTTGG
>CALCGO010000437.1 GCA_937901055.1 uncultured Rhodobacterales bacterium | reverse complement strand
CTTGAGGGTTGGTTCGCGGATGGCGATGAACAAGTCTGGATGAGCCATGGCGATCACGTTTCCGAACTCGCTGACGGATTTGAGGTTTACGGAACCTCGCCAAATGCTCCGTTTGCGATTACGGCAGACCTGAAGCGCAACTTCTTTGCCGTTCAGTTTCATCCGGAAGTTCACCACACACCTAATGGTGCGCAGTTTTACAAAAATTTCACCGACCATGCTGGCTTCACTGGCGATTGGACGATGGATGCATATAAAGATCAAGCGATTGAACAAATTCGGGCGCAAGTTGGTGATAAGAAAGTCATCTGTGGTCTTTCGGGCGGCGTCGATTCCTCCGTTACGGCGATCCTTATTCATGAGGCCATCGGCGACCAACTTACATGTGTGTATGTTGACAACGGGTTAATGCGGAAAGGCGAGACGGACGAAGTCCTGACCATGTTCCGTGAAAACTATAATATTCCGTTGATCCACGCTGCCGAAGGTGAATTGTTCGTCAACGCGCTGGAAGGTGTTTCGGACCCAGAAACCAAACGTAAGACAATCGGTAAGCTGTTCATTGATGTGTTCGAAAAGCATGCGAAGTCGGTTGGCGGCGCCAAATACCTTGCACAAGGTACGCTGTATCCTGACGTCATCGAAAGCGTAAGCTTTTCTGGCGGCCCATCGGTGACGATCAAATCTCATCATAACGTTGGCGGTTTACCCGAACGGATGGACATGGAACTTGTGGAGCCGCTTCGCGAGTTATTCAAAGACGAGGTCCGCGAATTGGGTCGTGAACTTGGCTTGCCCGACAGTTTCGTTGGTCGCCACCCCTTCCCAGGGCCAGGCTTGGCAATCCGTTGCCCGGGAGAGATTACCCGCCAAAAACTCGATATCTTGCGCGAAGCTGACGCCGTTTATCTCGACCAGATTCGCAATCACGGACTTTACAATGAGATTTGGCAAGCTTTCGTTGCGATCCTTCCAGTCAGAACCGTGGGTGTGATGGGTGACGGGCGAACTTATGATTTTGCCTGTGCGCTGCGCGCTGTGACTTCCGTTGATGGGATGACTGCAGACTATTATCCCTTCACACACGAATTCCTTGGTGAAACCGCGACGCGGATCATTAACGAAGTTGAAGGCATTAATCGGGTAACCTACGACATTACCTCAAAACCTCCCGGAACGATTGAATGGGAGTAATTCTGTCAGGCTATGTTGATGTACCTGATGCCGACATCGCGATTGTTGAAAAGCATCTGCCCACGCACATCCGTCTAAGCCGTGCGGAGGACGGGTGCATTTCATTTAACGTGCACGTCGACCCAGAAAACCCGAACCGATACTTGGTTGATGAAGAGTTCGCGACGCAGGCGTCATTTGATGCACATCAGACGCGTGTAAGGGCCTCTGAATGGGGACAGGTTACCGCGCACCTTAACCGAAAGTACAAAATAACCTAAGGCGACAAATATCTACTTGCCAAAGGCCGTTCCCGCTGCCACGTTCCGCCACATGACGGATCAATCACACCCCCTGCGCGCAGGCATTTGGATGCTGGGCGCTGTTGCCTCTTTCTCGGCTATGGCCGTGGCTGGGCGCGAAATCGCTGTGGAACTGAATACATTCGAGTTAATGATGTATCGCTCGGCCATCGGGTTTGTTGTCGTGAATATACTTGTTTGGAAGTTCGGTGGCTTTCCACAGGTAAAGTCCGACAGGTTGGGGATGCACCTAAAACGCAACATATTCCACTTCACCGGCCAAAACCTTTGGTTTTACGGCATCGTTGTTATTCCCTTTAGCCAGCTTGTCGCGCTGGAATTCACAAGCCCAATCTGGGTCATCATTCTTGCGCCTTTTTTCTTAGGCGAGAAGATGACCAAACCACGTGTCATAGCCGCTATAAGCGGATTCTTTGGCGTGCTAATTGTAGCCCAACCGGGCGCAGTAACCCTAGGTGCAGGCCACGCTGCGGGCGCTTCGGCAGCGATATTTTTCGCGTTAAATGTCATCTACACGAGACAAATCTCACGGTTTGAGAGCGTCCTTAGCGTTTTATTCTGGATGACATTAATGCAATTCGTATTCGGCCTGTTCTTAAGCCTGCCGGGTGGCATCCCTGTTCCCTCCGCAGACGGAATGGGATGGGTTCTGGTTGTCGCAATCGCAGGCCTTACCGCGCATTACTGCCTGACGACTGCTTTGTCGCTCGCCCCGGCTTCGACAGTCGCGCCGATGGAGTTTATCCGGCTACCGGTGATCACCCTCGTGGGTATGATCCTTTACGACGAGCCATTCGTTTGGGCCGTCGCAATAGGTGCGTTGTTTATCTTAGGTGGTAACTTTATCAACATCAGGGCAGAACGAAAACCTAAGCGAGCATCGCCTTGATGACTGCGCCAGTTTTTCCAAAGTCCATCTGACCGGTGTAGTTCGATTTAAGAACACCCATAATTTTGCCCATGTCACGAATCGACGTGGCTCCAACCTCGGCGATGGCAGACTTGATCGCCTCTTCGACCTCGATTTCGGAAAGTTGTTTGGGAAGAAACTCCTCGATCACCTTGATCTCGGCGCGTTCACCTTCGCCTAACTCAATCCGACCAGCCTCTTCATAGGCTGTTGCACTGTCTTGACGTTGTTTGATCATTTTGGCCAGAATCGACAAGATCTCTGCGCCGGATACCCCGTCAGGATTTGCTTCGGATCTGGCGGCAATATCCCGGTCTTTGATCGCGGCATTGATTAGCCGTAAAGTGGACAAACGCGGCTTATCTTTTGCCCGCATTGCGTCTTTCTGTGCTTCGGAAAGTCGCTTTCGCATGTGTGTTCGCCCTCCATAGGCGGCATAATTATAACAAGGGGCGGAATATACCGACAACAATCATAAACTGCAACAGTTGGTAAATTAGCTAACACGTTGTAGTTGCACAACTTTTATCTTTTTCGTTTTCCTTGACCTCAAGGCATTGTCAATCTATTTTCCGGCAAATTCCTAAAGGATCATTGATATGTCGCACTCCGCACCGTCCGAGCAGGCCCAAGCCCTCGCGCCTGACAGCCATGCACACCCGACAGCTGTTATTGTTTTGGCCGATGGTCAAACATTTTACGGGCGTGGTTTTGGCGCCGAAGGCATCGCCATCGCCGAGCTTTGTTTCAACACCGCCATGACGGGATATCAGGAAATTATGACGGACCCGTCCTATGCGGGTCAAGTCGTTACCTTTACGTTCCCTCATATTGGCAACACTGGTGTGAATCCTGAAGACGATGAAACCGCTGATCCGGTTGCTGAAGGTATTGTTGTGAAGTGGGATCCAACGGAGCCCTCAAATTACCGCGCGACGGAAAACCTGTCCGGATGGATGGAAAAACGTTCACGCATCGGCGTAGGTGGCATTGATACGCGGCGACTTACGCGCGCGATCCGTATGCAGGGCGCCCCGCATGTCGCGATGGAATACCGCAAGGATGGTGATTTTAATCTGGATGAGTTGCTCGCAAAAGCTAAAGGTTTTATCGGTCTAGAGGGCATGGATTTGGCCAAAGACGTAACTTGCGCGCAATCCTATCAGTGGGATGAAATGCGGTGGGCTTGGCCCGATGGCTTCCCCAAGCGTTCCGAAACCGGTCACAAGGTCGTGGCCATTGATTACGGCGCAAAACGTAATATCCTGCGCTGTCTGGCTTCGGCTGGTTGTGATGTAACGGTGTTGCCTGCAACGGCAACAGCCGACGAAATCCTCTCGCATAATCCCGAAGGTGTTTTCCTGTCAAACGGCCCGGGCGATCCGGTCGCGACCGGCGGATATGCCGTGCCAGCCATCCAGGGTGTGCTGAACGCCGATATTCCCGTTTTCGGCATCTGTCTCGGCCATCAAATGCTTGCGCTGGCGCTTGGGGCAAAGACGTTGAAAATGAACCACGGTCATCATGGTGCAAACCATCCCGTCAAAGAACATAACACGGGAAAGGTCGAAATCACTTCGATGAACCACGGGTTTGCTGTGGACAGTCAAAGCCTGCCAATCGGGGTCGAAGAAACCCATGTCTCGCTATTTGACGGATCGAACTGCGGCATACGCATGAAGGACCGTCCGGTGTTTTCGGTGCAATACCACCCAGAAGCGTCCCCAGGCCCGCAGGACAGTTACTACCTGTTCGAACGTTTCGTTGAGGCCATGAAAACTTAGGTTAACTGCCTGTTAAGCATAGTGACGCTAACTTGGATTAAATCATCCGAGTAAACATTTTGCCCAATATCCAACACTACCAGTTTCCTGCCGAAGCGGACGCGAACTCCGCGCCTCCGTTATCGGCTGCAGGTACGAGCTGTTTTCAAATTGATTTGCGCACCACCCCACCTGACGAGACCCTACTCATCGGCGCTAATATTAACGATTTGCTAGCTGCGGAAATCATCCCGTGGCGCAGATTTGGCCAGCGGTTGGTATACGTCACTGCACGATCTGAAATCGACCCACCGCCTGTGCTTGATGGGATTAGGCACGTGAATTTCGTGTCAGCGGATCCAGAGCTTATCCGGCAATATATAGGCAAACACCTAACCTCCACGAAACTTGAAACCGCACGAAATCTATGTCCCGAAGAATTCAGCTGCCGAAACATCAAAGCAAATCCTCTGAACCCAGCACTTCTGATAAGTTTGGCGGTAATAGTCACAACAATTTTAGCCTTCCCAAAAGCTTGGTTGATGGGGCTATTTATCTGGGTGATGATCACCATATCGGCGACTACGGTACTGAGGTTCGTTGCGCTTTTATCATGGCGTAAAGACAATTCATTGCCATGTTGGTTGCCTGAAAACGCAACCCACATTTCCACGAAAAGGCAACTGTTAAAAGTTACCATCCTCGTGCCGCTGTTCAAGGAGGATGCGGTGTTGCCAAGTCTTGTCAACACGCTAGAAAAGCTTGAATACCCGCGCGACCTTCTGGAAATAAAGTTTTTGGTGGAGGAGGTTGACACTTCAACGATTAAAGCGCTGTCGCACCTTTCCGTCCCTGAATTCATCCAATGTATTACGGTGCCAAAAGACTGGCTGCAAACCAAACCCAAAGCGATGAACTATGCCCTGCCGTATTGTACAGGCGATATCCTCGGAATTTATGACGCTGAAGATCGCCCTGATCCAGACCAGATACGTAAGATCGTTAACCATTTTTTGGCAGCCCCGGCGAACGTAGCCTGCGTACAAGGGTATCTGGATTTTTATAACAGCCGCAGCAATTGGGTATCGCGCTGCTTTGCCATTGAATACGCCACGTGGTTTCGCGTCATTTTGAAGGGTATCCAGAATTTGGGCCTGCCTATTCCGTTGGGCGGAACCACGGTGTTCTTTCGCCGAAGTATCCTTGAGAAAATCGGTGGCTGGGATGCACATAACGTGACCGAGGACGCTGATCTTGGCATGCGCCTCGCTCGGTTCGGATATCGGTGTGAAATGGTTAACACTACCACTTGGGAGGAAGCCAACAACAAGCCCATAGCATGGGTGCGTCAACGATCACGATGGCTGAAGGGTTTTGCGATGACATGGGCGACCCATATGAGATCTCCGGTCAGATTATACCGTGATTTAGGTTTGACCGGATTTATCAGTTTTCAAGTAATACTACTCGGCGGGTTTAGCTCTTTCTTGGCAGTTCCAATTTTCTGGGCGCTGTGGATGGCCCATTTTTCAATGCCTAGCATTCCTTTCAACATAATACCTGGCGTTCTTTGGTGGATATTCACCATCGTCATGACTTGCGGCGAACTGGTAATGCTAACCGCGATATTTCGCGCCACGATGCACCAACATTTACGACACTTAATACCCTACATTCTGGTGTTGCCGGTATATTGGCCGCTCGGCATGCTTGCATCTTACAAAGCTGTCGCTGAACTTTTGTTTGCCCCGTTCTACTGGGACAAAACATTCCACGGCCGTGATGACGAGGATCAGCCGTAGCTGAATTCCGCACTTCCTAATGCGCCCATCGTTACCCTCAACGTGCCTTTTTCAACCCCGAACGGCGGCATGTGTGTACCACAAAGCACCTTATCCCCGGCGCGCAACTTCTTGCCACGTTTTGCCAAGATATTTGCTACAGTCGCAACCGCAAGCGCGGGGTGTTGCGGAGCGGCGTCGGTTTTCCTCAGAATTTCTTTTCCATCCCAATAGACGACAGTTTCGATGGTGCTGAAGTCTGCCGTCGCTTCATGATCTTTGCCAATAACAAGGCCATTATTGAAAATATTGTTGGCGACGATACTTGGCGGGTGGATTTGGAGCGCCTGTGGTGACCCCCGCCGATCCATTATTTCAAACCCGGCGTGATATGCTGTGATAAGCGGCAAAACTGATTCTGGTGTTTGCTCCGGGCCAGTTATGTCTTGGCCGATTACAGCAATAATCTCGGGTTCCACCACCAATTGTTCAAATCTGTCCGTTGGAAACTGCACGCCCGACTGGTGAACTTGATCGTAAAATATGTGCCCTGTCGCCGGCGCATTGGGGGACAGCTCTGCAATTTGCGCCACATTATTCCACGCAATTTTGTAACCAGCTATTCCACCATAGTTCTTTTGCAGTATAGACGCGACCTCGTCTTGCAGTGTGTACGCGGCGCTAAAATCTGGTATTTGGGCCGCAATATCTTCACCGGGCAGTTTATCGTTGATCTTTTGCGCAACGCTTTTTGCCAGCAGCTTATTCGGCATCGGCGTCAGTCTTCAATCGTGTTTGATACGCCATGGAAATATGCGCTTTGAGCGCCACGGCAGCCGCATCACCATCACGGTTTTCTATCGCCTGCACTATTTTCAAATGCTCATCCAGCGCGGTCGCGTCGCGCCCCTCGACCGCAAAAGTGGTGGTCGCCATCAGAGCCATCGTCCGATGGACCATCTCCAGTTGTTGGATCAAATATCGATTGTGGCTTGCAAGGTGCAATTGCTTGTGGAACCGCCTGTTTGCGCGCGAAAGTGCCTGTGGCTGCCCTAACAATTCCATGTCTTGAGTAGCCATTTCTCGTAATACCCGAACCTCCTCGGGTGCTGCATGCTGGGCCGCGAGGCGTGCGGCTAATGATT
>CALCGO010000436.1 GCA_937901055.1 uncultured Rhodobacterales bacterium | reverse complement strand
GGCTTCTGGCAAGTCCTCGCCCAAACACAACAACTTCGCGACCTGCTGCGTTAAAGTCGAGCCACCATGACCTGAAAACGGCCCCCGCCCTTCGCGCAAGTTAATACGTATCGCACTAGCAATGCCGCGCGGACTTAATCCCAAATGTGAATAAAACCGTTTGTCCTCGGTCGCCACGACGGCATTTTTAAGATACGGCGAAACAGTTCCGGCCCTAAGCGAGCCGTCAAACTGCTCTCCGCGCCATGCAAAAATCTCGCGGTCCCGATCCAACAGCACAACCGAACCACCAGCCCGCCCGTCCAGTTGTTCCTCCATCGGCGGCAAGCCGATGTAATAATACGCGACCCACAGGGCCATTCCCAACGAGCCGACAACCGCAGTGCGTATGCCGACCCACCACGTCACACGAAATATCGTGCGAAACAACCAGCCGAATGTCCGCGCAAAAAAGCCCTTCTTCGGTTTTTTAGACCGAGGGCGTTTTGCAGGCTTTTTGCCAGATTGTGGTCTGGTCGCCCGAAGGGTCTTCGTTGGTTTCTTGGCCATTTTTGGGCCGCCTGCTCGTTTTTTGTCGTTAGACAATAGTTATTCGTTTTTTTCGGCGATGTAGAGGGCGATTCTGTGAATTAGGCAATTCTTTGCCGGCGCATCAAACATATTAATGTCTAATATTTAAGCAAACAACACAATATGTGTATAATTTAGGCACATGCGCGTAAAACCTTACATTTAGTCAGCCGCGAAACCTTCATTTTTACCTTGTTCGACCGGATTGTGACCTCAACACCGATCCAACAAACAAGGACGCACCATGAAACTCATCATCGCCGTAATCAAACCCTTCAAACTCGAAGAGGTCCGCGAAGCCCTAACGTCCGTTGGCGTGCAAGGCCTCACCGTTTCCGAAGTTAAAGGCTATGGCCGCCAATCCGGCCACACCGAAATTTATCGCGGCGCTGAATACGTCGTGAACTTCGTTCCAAAGATCAAACTGGAAATGGCCGTCGCCGATAGCGACGTTGCCAGTGTTGTAGAAACACTCGCCGAAACCGCCAAAACCGGAAAAATCGGAGACGGCAAAGTCTTCGTTCTGGATGTCGAACAAACCTTGCGTATCCGCACAGGCGAAACTGGCGAAGAAGCCCTTTAATCCCCCCCATAGGAGAGAAACTATGAAAAACTTACCTAAAATTGCAGGGATGGCGGCAGCAACAGCCCTTATCGCCTCGCCTGCGTTTGCTGAGGCTGGCGTCGAAGCCGCCGAGCACACAGCCTTTATCCTTAACTCCGTTCTATTCCTTATGGGCGGCTTCCTCGTTTTCTGGATGGCCGCTGGTTTCACCATGCTGGAAGCCGGATTGGTGCGTTCCAAAAACGTAACAATGCAGTTAACCAAAAACGTCGTTCTATTCTCGCTAGCCGCAATCTTTTACTACCTGATCGGCTATAACGTCATGTATCCACTGGGCAGCTGGTCCATCGGAACTGACGAAACTGGCGGTTACCTAGGTGCCTTCGGTGTAGCAGTCCTTGAAGCTGTCGGCATTTCCGCCGAAGGCGCTGACGACATCGGATACGCCTCTACAGGTTCCGACTTCTTCTTCCAATTGATGTTCTGTGCAACGACGGCCTCGATCGTATCCGGTACTTTGGCCGAGCGCATCAAACTATGGCCTTTCCTGATCTTCACGATCATCCTTACAGGTCTTATCTACCCAATCCAGGCAAGCTGGAAATGGGGCGGTGGTTTCCTTGACACACAATGGGGCTTCCTTGACTTCGCTGGTTCCACAGTCGTTCACTCCGTTGGTGGCTGGGCAGCTCTTGCAGGCGCAATCATTCTTGGGCCACGCATCGGTAAATACGCAAAAGACGGTCGCGTCATTCCGTTCCCGGGTTCCAACCTTCCACTTGCTACACTTGGTACTTTCATCTTGTGGCTCGGCTGGTTCGGCTTCAACGGTGGCTCGCAACTTGCGATGGGCACAATCGGCGACGTAGCTGACGTATCCCGCATCTTTGCAAACACCAACGCAGCAGCAGCTGGTGGCGTAATTGCAGCCCTTGCCCTTACACAACTGCTCTACAAAAAGCCTGACCTTACGATGATCCTGAACGGCGCACTTGCCGGTCTCGTAGCAATCACCGCCGAGCCTCTGACCCCGACACTGGGCCAAGCAACCCTCATCGGGGCAGTTGGCGGCGTTATCGTAGTCTTCGCAGTTCCAATGTTGGACAAGTTGAAAATCGACGACGCAGTAGGCGCAATCCCCGTACACCTTCTTGCAGGTATCTGGGGCACACTAGCGGTTCTTCTGACAAACGACGACGCAACCCTCATGGGCCAAGTCGTACCAATCATCATCGTCGGTGTGTTTGTATTCGTAGTATCTTTCGTAATCTGGTCGATCCTGAAAATGACAGTCGGCATCCGGGTTTCCGAAGAAGACGAGATCAACGGCCTCGACATGGCAGAACTGGGCATGGAAGCATACCCCGAGTTCTCCCGCAGCTAAGCAAACAGGTTATTCCCTCCAAGGCGTTCGCGCCTTGGACACCTCACCCGGACGGAAACGTCCGGGCTTTTTTGTGCTTGAGGCGCGATCCAAGACACAAAAAAGCCGCGCCAATTTCTCGGCGCGGCTATATTTATTAAACTAACATTGGTCTTAAAGCGAAAACGCTACTTTCAAACCAAATGCCATGGCGTTGTTGTCCTCGAACGTACCCGCCGGACCACTCGCATCGCCAAGCCACAGGTATTTGACACCACCTGTGATTTCAACGTTGTCGAACGCATAAGTTAGGCCGGCCCCAACGCTCAAATACCCGTCAGTCGGAGCCAACGGAGTTGGCTCAGTGCCATGCGCTTGTTCATATCCAACGGTTAAAGCACCTGATAGATTGTCTGTAAGCTTCCGGCCCACACCCAAACTGTACGTGATGCCGTCGTTTTCGTAGTCAACCAATGGACCCGCGACATCAGCATAGTCTGGCGGAGACAGATGGAACTTTGACCATTCAACCCAGCGAACCGAGCCAAACACCAAGGTTTTTTCATTTACGCCAGTTTGAAACTCTAGGTTCAGGGACTGTGGTGTCGTAACTGTGGTGATGACATCGCCTGTTGGAACAAGGCCCGCTTCGGCAGTGTCGTGATTTGTCGTTATCTCCGACCGGTACGTCAACGCCACACGCAGGGCGATTTCCGGAATTTGGTAGGCCGCACCGACTATATAACCGAAGCCCGAAGCAGCCTCTGCATCAACAGTATATCCTCCACCCACAAACGGTAGCGAAGCTACAGCTGCCATCGTCTGGTAAGAACCACCTGCATATACAACTATGTTGTCATTAATGTCATAGCTCCCGACAAGCGACACGGCCGAAGATGTTAAATCAGCAGTCGTTGTAGTGAATGCCGAGGTATCTGCCAGTGGCCCTATCGGCGCCGGATAATCTGCGCTTGACCCAAATGGCTGATCGAAAATCACTGCCGCTGAAAAGCTATCCGCTAGGTCAACTTTAAATCCACCAGACGTAAGCGAATATCCAGGCGCCATATCACGCGTGTCTGCCAGCCCAGTTGGCACGGGAGATACCGCATTCGGCGACATCCCCGAAACACTCGGATCAACATACCCATAAGAAAGCTCCCCGTAGCTTCCTTCTTCGAAAATAATGCCGACGGATTGCCCCGAACGGTCAATTCCGGCAGCGGATGCTATCGCCGTACTTGCCAAAAGCGCGGCTATCGCACCTGTCGTTACATTTCTCATATCAGTCTCCCTGTGACCTAAAGAGACCTCAGCATAACTTGAGGATTCCCAACGTTGGGAATATTTGGTAAC
>CALCGO010000435.1 GCA_937901055.1 uncultured Rhodobacterales bacterium | reverse complement strand
GGGCAGGGCTGGCTCTGGTTCCTGCCAGTGCTGTTTTTGTTCAACCTACTCTATCTCGGATTGGCGAAATTGGGTTTTCTGCCCGTCAAATTGTCGGTGAAATCCGCGATCATTGCCGTGCTTCTGGTCGCTTTTGCCAACGCATTTGCAATGGATTTTTTTGACACTGAAGGATGGATATTAACACCGCTTATTGATTTTCAGAAGGAAAGGCTCCTGTTGTATTTTGTGATATTCCTTCTCGGCGCGCATTTCTTTGAACACGATGTTTTTGAGGCACCGCCAAAAAGTGCGAGGTGGTATTTCATCAACAATGTGTTGGTTTGGGTTCCCGCCATGGCTTACGTGGTGATCGTGGTCTATCCGTTTTTATCAAATGGAGCAGCATTGATGTCGCCGACTGCCGACATGTTTGTTAAATGGCTTAGTTTCTGTCTGACGCTGGCCCTCATGCTGTATTTGGTGATCGAAACATTCCGGAGATATTTCAATGGAGCCGGCACGTTCTGGCGCGCGCAAAACCGCAATTCTTACTATGTCTACATCTTGCATATGATCGTGCTGGGCGGCGTGGCCACCTTGTTGTTGAGCATTCCAATTTCATCGATGGCGAAATACGCGGTGTTGGTACTTGCAACATATATCGTCAGCAATCTTATCGTCTCCTTCAGCCGAGGATTATCCAACCGCTTGCAGCGTGCGTAGCCATTCGATCGGATCGCGGTTTCGCGGGATAAATGGATGGAGCGACAGTCTTGTCCCTTACAGCGGCTCTTGGTGCTGCGGACGGCAAGTCACTTCCAAACCCATTTCTGGCGTCACCTCGTCACATTGCAATCCAGTCCGACTCAAGGTCTTTTTGCTATAGGTGTGAACGTCTGATCGAATATCGTTTTAGGAGGGTTGTGATGAGACGGATACTAATGGCCGTTGCAATGGCGCTCTACGCCACAAGTGCCTTGGCGAATGACTGCGTGTTCTCTGTTGCCGCAAATGCCGGTATTCCCGGCTACAATGATGAAACCCTTGGCAGCCAAAGCGCGGCTGCATGCATGGCCGCTTGCTCGTCTCGCGACTGGTGTAAAAGTGCCGACTACGAGCGAGCTGTCAACGCCGGAGCAAAACTGCGCCAATGCGCCGGAGCAATAGTGCACCATTTGGCTGGTTCTGGCCGGAGCAAAAGCGCGCCACTTTGTGGGATGTAGGTTTGTCCATAGTCCCGCACGGTGAAGTGCCCTTATATCGCAACGGAGCCGTGCGGGGCTGTGGTCAAACCGGGTTTCGGTGTCTGTGTTTAGGCTTTGCCCGACTGACGGCTCTGTCTGAGGCGGTAGCTCTCACCGTTCATTTCTAGAATGTGGACATGGTGGGTTAGCCGATCGAGAAGTGCACCTGTCAGGCGTTCTGATCCGAATGTGCTTGTCCATTCGTCGAACGGCAGGTTGGATGTCACGATGGTGGACCCGCGCTCGTAGCGCTGTGAGAAGACCTCGAACAGCAGTTCAGCACCAGTTGGCGACAGTGGCACATATCCAAGCTCATCGATGATCAGCAGCCGGTACTTGGCCAGTTGCTTTTGCAGACGTATTAGCCGCTTCTCGTCCCGGGCTTCGAGGAGTTCATGCACCAATGCTGATGCGGTGATGAAGCCGACGGCCAGGCCCTTCTGGCAGGCCGCCAACCCAAGGCCGAGGCCAATATGCGTCTTGCCTGTTCCGCTGTTTCCGACTGCGATGATGTTCTCATTGCGAGTGATGTAATCACAGCGGGCCAGTTCCATCACCAGCATCTTGTTCAACGAGGGCATGGCCTTGAAGTCAAAGCTGTCGAGGCTTTTGACGGCGGGGAACTTTGCGGCTTTGATCCGCCGCTCCACCATGCGTCGTTCCCGGTCGATCAGTTCCAGTTCTGCGAGGCGTAAAAGATAGCGGGGATGATCGACCCCTTCCGTTGAACATTGTCTGGCGACTTTGTCGTATTCCCGCAGGAAGGTTGGCAGGCGCAGCGCCTTTAGATGATGAGATAATAAAAGCTGGGGCGTGTCGGTCATGACCGGCCTCCCGAAAGAAGTGCCATATAGTCACGCGCGGACGTGACGGCGACATGGGCCTTGGGCAGGTATGGATAAACCGTCATATCCAGACGTGGAGGCCGGCGTTCAATCCGGCACAAAACCAGATGCTTCACCGCGTCAAAGCCAATGGTGCCGCGTTCAAGGGCGCTTTGCACCCCGGCCTCCACGTCCGCGATCCGGAATGTTTCCAGCAATCGCAGAACCTGAACGAACTCGCGTTTGCCTTTTTTGCCCATGCGGGCCTCCATAAGTCGACGCAGGACTATGAAGGCTTCCGGCAGGTTCCAGTCAGCCAGCGGGGCGGCCTGATCAAGCGCGTTGGTCTTCTGTTCGATCAGCGCCAGATAATGAAGCGGATCAAAGACGTAATCCTCCTTCTCCCAGGACCGGACATGGCGAGCAATGACTTCAGCCCCGCAGGCAATCACCACCTCATGCACATAACCACGGACCAGAACTTCTTGGTGACCGTAGGCGGTCGGAACCGAATAATCGTTGCTGCGGTAACGCACGAGAGACAGCGAACTCACCCGAACAGATTGCTTGTCGCAGGCGTCATAAGGAACAACAGGCAGGGGCTGGAGCCGTTCAGTGTCACGCTCAAACCGTTCGCCAATGGTGCCTTTCTGACCGCGTAGTTTGTCGTTCATCCGCCTGCGGCATTGTTCAGCCAAATGCGCATTGAGATCATCGAAGCTGGCAAACCGGGGCTTGGGCACCATGAAGTTGCGACGTGTGTACCCCACCATCCCTTCGACCTTGCCTTTATCATTCCCTTTGCCGGGGCGACCAAAGCGATCTTCAAACAGATAATGAGATACCAGCTCGGAGAACACACGGGTTCGTTTGCGCTTTCCATCCCCCAGAATGCGGGCCACGGCAATCCGCGTGTTATCGTAGAGGATCGACACAGGCACACCACCGAAGAATGCGAACGCCGCAACATGCGCATCACAAAACGCTTCAGTTGTCTCGGCCGGATACGCCTTCAAAAAGCACGCATCCGAATGTGGCAGGTCCATCACCAGAAAGTGGACCTTGCGTTCAACGCCGCCGATGACGGCAAGCGCCTCACCAAAATCTGCCTGAGCATGACCCGGCGGATGCGACAGGGGCACGAACATCTCCCGCTGACGCTGCCTGGCCGCGAAGATGTAGTCCTTCACGATCGTGATGCCGCCTTCAAAGCTATACTCATCACGCAACCGTTCAAAGATGCGCTTTGACGTATGCCGCTGCTTCTTTGGCACCAGTTTGTCTGCTTCAAGAATCTGATCGATAATCCCGGTAAAGCCATCCAGCTTCGGACGTCTGATCTCCTTGTCGCGCCGATAACCTGGCGGGATCGAAAACATCAGCATCTTCTCAACAGTGCGCCGGTTGATCCCGAAAATACGCGCCGCTTCTCGACGGCTCATGCCGTCAACAAGAACAGCGTGACGAACGCGCCCATACAAATCCACGTGTTTCAATCCCGCCCTCCGCCAAAACGAAGAGCATATCAGGATGGGCTAATCAGCCCACCTGCGACAAGACAATCTCGCCGCTCACGTGGTGCAGTATTCCACCGGCGTTCTCACCCTGACATTCGACGGGGTGTCTTGGCTGACGGGCTGACTGTGCTCCATCATTTCAATGGTCTTGCTGTCTCATGTGTTCTCTCCTCCCCAGATTATGCCTCGTGCGGCCTGTAATATTGGTTTTTGGTCAGGACTGCCCAAACGATCCGCGCTGTCTTGTTTGCCATTGCCACTGTGGCAAGACGGACAGGTTTGCGCTCAAGTAGGGCCCGTGTCCAAAGATCAACGCGTTCTGGATGTGTCTTCACTTGCCTCAATCGCGAAGTCATTCCTGTGACCAGCAAACGCCTGATATATCGGTCACCCATCTTTGTAATGCGTCCAAGCTTTTCCTTGCCACCACTTGATCTATTCAGAGGTGTTAAGCCCAACCAAGCAGCAAATTCTCGACCGTTCTTGAACTGGTTGGCATCTCCTACCGTCGCCACGATGGCTGAAGCCGTCACAGGCCCAACCCCAGGAATTGTACGAAGTAACATCACGCGTGGATCCTGCCTGGCCTGAAGCTGCATGCGCATCTCATACCAGCGTACACGAAGGTGCAGGGCAACAAGCTGATTGCTGAGGTTGCTAAGTACGTCGATGGCAACTTCTGGAATGCCCGGCTTGTCGCCATCCAGCACACCCTTTGCGAACTTGATCGCACTACCGATCCCTTGCGTGATCACGATACCGAACTCACCCAGTAAGCCCCGCAGCATATTGCTCAGCTGGGTTCGTTGCCGGACAATCAGATCGCGGACTCGGTGAAGGAAGAGAACGCCCTGTTGCTCTTCCGATTTGATCGCGACAAAACGCATCGTTGGACGCGTCACCGCTTCGCAGATGGCAGTGGCATCAACCGCATCGGATTTACCCCGCTTCACATATGGCTTCACATACATCGCGGGGATCAGGCGCACATCATGGCCTAACTTACTTAGCTGCCGCGCCCAGTAATGGCTGGAACCGCAAGCTTCCATCCCGACCAGGCAGGGTGGGAGTTTCTCAAAGAATGCGAACAACTGCGCGCGTCGCAAAGCTTGGTTGAAAGCGACTTCGCCATTCTCGTTCACGCCATGGACCTGAAAGATATTCTTGGCCAAATCAAGGCCGACTGTTGTAACCTGCATTGGGTAGCTCCTCTCATAAGCAGTAGATAACAACTGCAGTATGGCGCATTACGACGCCGGGTGGAGCAGCAGCTATCCACACCATCCGCAATGCGAACGCCGCAGCGCGGCATCAGATGGAGTGGCCAACGGCGGCTCAGGGCCGATCTCAACAGCCTACCGAGATCATTGTACTGGTTGGCGTTGGAGGATCGTCACTGCGTGACTCTGTCTCCAGCGAAAAAGAAACCCGACTCCCGAAACACCCGTTCCCTTTTGCCCCCAAAGTTGCCCAAGAACGCATCCTCGGCGTCCCTAGGGGCATCCTGGAATGACGGTGGCTGGGGTCACCACACCCACCGAGCGGCCCTCC
>CALCGO010000434.1 GCA_937901055.1 uncultured Rhodobacterales bacterium | reverse complement strand
CGTCTGACAGCACCCCAACGACTGCTATGCGGACAAAGCGGCCTTATGCACGCGCGGCTATTGCTCACGCAGCATTTTCTTGCAGTTGCAGTAGATTCCATGCTGCGATGCAGCCCAAGTCACGGAAGCGGCCATTCAATGATACCGATGTCAGTGGATTTCAGACCGACCCTTCGCCGCATCTTGCACGAACTAACAGAGGGCGGACGAAGCCGTCGTTCGGAGGCAATTTGACAAAGTCTGCTTTCACCGAATGTCGTTTTTGGGCCTGCCAAACCTGAACAGGCCCGTCTTCGTTACATGACTCGGGATATTTAGGTGTCGCGCTGCGCGAGACGCACGGCAGTTTGACCTTTCCAGAGCCGTTTTGATGGCATGACCAGCATCATATCATCCAGTGGTGTGCGCACTTCGATTTCGCCGTCAAGCCCGATCAATGTGCCTGCTTTGGCGATAACTTCACCACCGGTGAATGCCTCAGTAAAGGCGAAGGTTTCTTGGGTGATCGTGACAGCTTCACGCACAGTAAAGAAATCTTGCGGAGCGGAGGGTGCGCCAAATTCATCGGAAAATCCGTTGTCCACCGTACCAAGGGCTTCAAGGAACCGGGCGGTGGATTGTTTAGCGAGGACTCCAGATGAAGCCTCCCAATGTTGGCCACATTCTATCAGCAGTGCTGCCTTTGGCGACGACGGCTCGTCAAAGCCACCATAGTCGCGCATGCGCCGACCCGCCGCATGTCCTGCGTCCCCGACGACACGCTCTGGCACACCAACTTTACCGGCGAGGTCTTTGCCTTTGGCATGTCTGCCGCTCATCATCAAAGGTGGCGCAAGGTGCTGCATCGTGTGCAGATCCAACATCAGGTCAACATCATCCAAGACGGGGCGCACCTCGCGGGCGCGGCGCAACTCGATGCTGTCACGGTCTCCCTCCAAAACATCGCGGCTCCAAACACGGTTGAAATCCTCCTCCATCCAGCGCGTCGCATTTGGGTCGGCGGGATCAAAGGCTTGATAGGCGGCCACATTCATAAATGCGAGCGTTAGGCGGCCCATAACGGGGCGCACGTCGTTCTGAAAAAGCCAGTCCAGTGCGATGGCACCGCACGGCTCGTTGCCATGCACGACTGCACTGATCATGACATTCGGGCCTGCAACGCCACTGTCAAAAGTCCAGATGTATGGCACGCCTGTATTGCCGTTTTCATATGCCGAGATATCAGGCGGGCTTAGATCGACTGGGTAATCGTTAGGAATGTTGAGTTGGGCCATGATATTGTATCCTGTTGCGTAGGTGATCGGAGGTTTAGGTGATTTCTTCGGAGTACTGGTCTTTGCCGGTGGTCAGTTTGACAAACCGCATGAACTGACGCGCAGCTTCCGTAGGCGGGCGGCCCGTGGGCAGAACAAAGCTGGTCTGATACACGATTTCTGCCAGAAACGGGCGCACGACAATGCCTGCTACGCCATCGGATAAAAGCGGGAATGGATTTACTAACGTGACGCCGAGACCTTCGCGAACCAGTTCAAGCGAGGCCATATTGGTCGCCGTCTCAACAATTGTTAGCGGTCGCACTCCGGCGCGGCCAAAGATTTGATCGGTTAACCCGCGGGTGCCAAGCCTGCCCAGAAATCCAATCAGCGCAACACCCTCGAGATCTTGAGGCGTGATTTGATCTTTGGCAGAAAGGTCATGGCCTTCTGGCATCGCGCATACGATGTGCGAGCGACGCCACGGCCTTAGGGTCACGCCACTGCGTTGGATCATCCCACTAGTTAGCCCCAAATCGTATTGAGAGTTCAAAATACCGGCAATAAGGGTGTCAGTAGACTGAATGTCCAATTGGATACGCCGCTGAGGATTGCGTTTCAGGAACTCCGCAACACGGCGGATAATAAAATGATGGGCAAGAGTGGGTGGAACAACCAAACGCAACGGGTCGTCCTCGCGTGCGGCCCAATCGGCCCCGTCAATTTCGGCCAATGTCTCGAACAAGGCGTCGAGCTTTTCGTTCAGCCGCAGCGCCTCGGGCGTTGGATAAATACGACCAGAAGCTCTGACAAACAAAGACCGGCCCAACCGCTCTTCTAACTGCGACAGAGACCGGCTGACCGCAGATTGCGAAATTCCCAAACGCTGCGCCGCCCCGACGGTAGTTCCGGTCGTGGCGAAGGCGCGCAGCGCTTCAAGTTCGCGTAATCGATGGCGGTTTCCAGACATAATTACAGACCTTGCGCTTAACCAGAATAAAATCCAGCCCTAGAGATGAATTACTCTATGCATTTTTGCATAGATATAAATATTGCCAACGAAAAAACGCTTAGCTAGCATTCGTACAGTTTCGGAGCAAAGCCTGATGCAAGAGCTGGCGGCAACGAATTGAACCCATAGGGAGTTAAGAAATGAAAACGACGACCACATTGGCAGTCGCAGCTGGAATACTTATTTCAAGTGTCAGCCTCGCCTCTGCCGAGAAACTTGTTATCGGCCTCGCGTCGGAAACAACCTCGATTGATCCTCAGTTTCACAACACAGGTCCGAACAACGCATTGTCACTGCATGTGTTTGACCGGTTGATCCTGCAAAACAAAACGCAAGGTCTGTATCCGGGGCTGGCAGAATCCTGGGCACCTGTTGATGATTTGACATGGGAATTCAAGCTGCGCCAAGGCGTGAAGTTCCACGACGGAACGGATTTCACGGCAGACGACGTTCTTTGCACCTTCGAACGCGCTCCAAATGTTCCAAACTCTCCAGCCAGTTTCGCGACATATACCAAGGGAAAAACTCTTGTGAAAATCGACGACTACACAGTGCATTTCAAAACCGAAGCGCCGTATCCACTGATGGGTAATGACGTGTCCACCGTCGCAATTATCTCTGACAGCGTGGGCTGCGGTGGCACGACTGAAGAGTTTAACGCAGGCACGGCCGCCATCGGCACCGGGCCTTATAAATTCCAAAGCTACACCCCTGGCCAGTCCGCGACTTTCGTGCGCAATGAAGACTACTGGGGCGAAAAACCTGTCTGGACCGAAGTTGAGTTTCGCCCAATCAGTTCTGCCCCGTCTCGTGTTGCAGCTTTGCTCGCTGGCGATGTGGATGTGATTTCTGGCGTTCCGACAACGGACATCGAAACACTAAAGGGTAAAAGCGAAATTACGCTAAGCCAAGGTCCATCGAACCGCGTGATCTACCTGCACATGGACCAGTTCCGCGAGAACTCTCCGTTTATCACGGCGAAAGATGGCAGTGAAATCAAGAACCCACTTTTGGATGTGCGTGTTCGTAAAGCGATCAGCATGGCGATCAACCGCGATGTGATTGTCGAGCGTGTGATGGAAGGCATAGCTGTTTCTGCGGGTCAGTTGCTGCCGGACGGGTTCTTTGGTGTGTCCGACAAGCTGTCCCCACTTGCTTATGATCCAGATGGTGCCAAGGCGCTTATGGCTGAGGCAGGCTATGCGGATGGTTTCAAGATGACGATTCATGGCCCGAATGACCG
>CALCGO010000433.1 GCA_937901055.1 uncultured Rhodobacterales bacterium | reverse complement strand
CATCGAAAACGAAAGCCTTTTGCGCATGAGCGAAGTCATCGCCGAGGCCGCGCGAATGTTGAGCCTGCCGCCGCCCGAAGCCGTGGACTTCGATACCGCCGAAATGACCCCGATGGCGCGCAGCTTTTACGCCGAATCGAAGAAGGTTTCGAATCGACGAATTCTTGAGGAGCTGGGTATCACCTTGAAATATCCAGACTATCGCAGCGGTCTCGACGCCCTGTTGGCGGCGGAATCCGCCTAAATTGCGTCGAACCACTTGTTTGAGTCTGAAACGACTCGCCTAAGCCATATCCGCGTTGTAAAATCAGAGCTTCGTTGCGGGGATTATTCTTGCGGCTTTTCTGCAATTACCAGTTGGTTTCAAGTTCATGCCTAAACACCTTTTCCGCCATATTCCCGTAAGCTTCGCGCTGCTCGCAGCAAGTACAGCTTACGCACAATCGCCAAGCTTTTCGCTAAACGGCACCGCTGGCCTGATCGACATGCCGACTGCGCAAATGTTGCCGGACGGCGAAACCGCATGGACGTTCTCGGGTTCCGGTACAGCTTACGGCGGCACACTGACGTTCCAGATGTTGCCGAAGTTGGAAACATCTGTGCATTTCACGACGCTTCCCGATTGGACGGCGCTTGATGAGCCATATTTTGTCCAAGGTCTCGACCTGAAATACCAAATTCTGCCCGAGTCGAGCACCATGCCATCGCTCGCCATAGGCGCGCGAGGCTTTCTGTCGAATGGGCCGCTTAGCAGCGAATACATAGTCGCGAGCAAAAATGTCGGCCACGGGTTGACTGTTACCGGGGGCCTCGGTTGGGGTCGCCTTGGTAGTTTTAAACCTGTTGCCTCATTTGGCACACGTCCGGCAGTCGACTCCGAACTCGGTATTGATCACATGTTCGCTGGTGATGTGGCACTGTTCGGCGGCGTGGAATGGGACACACCCGTTAAGGGCTTGTCCGTGAAGGCAGAGTACTCCTCAGATGCGTACACGGGTGAACAGGTGTTTGGCGCCTTTGAACACGCATCACCGCTGAATTTCGGCATCGACTATGAGCCCGTCAGCGGCGTTTCTGTTGGTGGCTATTACAACTATGGGTCCGATTTCGGGTTCCGCGTGACCCTGTCCGGCAATCCGAACCGCCCCATCGTACCACCAGATTTTGGCATTGGCCCGGTCCCGGTCAACCCACGCTTGGGCGATTATGACCGCAGTGAAAGCTGGGCTGATAACCCGATGGTGACGCAACTCCTCGTTGGCGCCCTTGCTCCGGTACTGGAAGCCGAAGGTATTGTCATCGAAGAAGCCCTAATTACCGGCAATACCATTGATCTATACATCTCCAACAACAGTATGCCGCAAACAACCAAAGCGATCGGTCGTATTGTGCGAACGCTGTCGGTGGCATTGCCACACTCGGTTGAAGTGTTCCGTATCACGCCCATCGCATCCGGTTTGGCAACAACAACGGTGGAGATTCGCCGCTCGGACCTCGAAGCGCAAGTTGACCGTCCCAACGCTGGCCCCGACAGTTGGGCGAGCGCCCGCTTCACTGATGCTGCCAACCATTTGCCGCAAGGCGCATGGGGGCGCGATATTTACCCCGATTTCAGCTGGTCTCTAAACCCGATCATTCCGGTGAACGTGGGCGGCAATGGTACCGCAGCCAGCATTGATATTTTGTTGAACGCGGCGGCTAGCTATCGCCTGTCGCGCGGGCTTTCGGTTAACGGATCGTTGACGCAGAAGCTTGTCGGAAATATTGGCGCTGATGCCGTACCCTCAACAAGCCTGACTCCTGTGCGCAGCAATTTCGCACTTTATCAAACGGGCGGTCCAACACTTGACCGGTTAACCGTAGACTACGACTTTAAGCTAGCTCCGAGCACATACGCGCGTGTATCAGGTGGCTACCTCGAACGTATGTTTGCTGGTGTTAGCGGCGAAGTATTGTGGATGCCTACCAACCAAAACTGGGGGATCGGTGCCGAAGTTAGCGCCGTTCAGCAACGCGGCTACGGCGACATGTTCGGTTTTGAGGATTATCAAACCGTTACCGGCCACGCGTCCTTTTATTGGGATACCGGCTATCACGGAATAGAAGCACAGATTGATGTTGGCCAATATCTAGCTGGCGATGTGGGCTCCACCGTCACGCTTACACGACGATTTGACAACGGGTGGGAGGTCTCGGGCTTCGTGACCTTAACCGACATGCCATTCGCAGATTTCGGCGAGGGAAACTTCGCCAAAGGCGTGTCGCTGTCCATCCCGCTGCGCTGGACAATGCCGCTTGAAACACGTTCGAACACCGGCATAGCGCTTGGGACAATGGGCGGCGATGGCGGCGCGCGTCTGGAACTGGGTGAACGCCTCTACACCACCATCCGCGACTACGACGTTGTCGATTTCAACGAAACATGGGGGGCTTTCTGGCAATGATGCGCCCGATATTAGCCCTTTCGGCTCTGTCGATTCTGGCGGCCTGCTCGTCGAATGGAACCAGCCCGATCGTCACGGTTATTAAGGGTGTGATCCTACCCACCAAGGCCGAGGACATCGCCGTAGCAAACGCAGGTGCCACCCTGACCCGCGAGAAGATCGAGGCCTTTGGCCTCGCCCTAATTCGTGGCCGTATCGAGGGCGAAGAAATCAGCAACCTACTGACCGGCACCGCAGTGAATGGTCATTACGTCACCTACGTTTCCTCGTTTCGACAAAACATAACGATGCTGGGCAGTCTTGTTACAGGCACGCGTGGCATGGGTGGTGATTTGCTGGCCGTACGGTCCGATGCACGCGACCCAGTGGCCCACTCAACGCCTACGGCAGATTGGCCCAGCACGCTCACACGCGACTACCGCTTCCCGGGTGTTGGCCCCGAAGGGAACACCGTTTCCGTCACCTGCAACCTGACGCGCGCAGCCGATGCAACCGTCACGATTGTCGAGGTAACTTACGAAGTGACACCATTCACCGAAGTTTGCACGGGCAACGAAGTGGCGTTCACCAACACCTATTTGGCGCAGCCGGACAGCGGACAAATTTGGCAATCATTGCAGTGGATAGGTGATAAAGTTGGCTATGTGAACATCGACGTTCTTGAGCCATATACGCTAGAGTAAAAAAAACGGTGCTCAAAAAAATGAACACCGTAGCTTTAGTGCAGGATTGTTAGCTACGCCAATATCCAGCAGGGCCGGAACCCTATCGTGGTGCTTCCGAGACAAAAACTCGGCGGCGCTCAGACGGCCCATTCTGGCCAACTAGAAGAACCATAGCAATTACGAGCAGCGGGATCAGCCAAAGGCCGGAACCACCCATGGAGCCAGTTTCTTCAACGACCATTTCCGGGGAGACAGGGGCAACAAACGCTACCGAACCAGCGAACGCACTCGAGGCGGCCGCGGTCAGGGTGGATGTAAGGGCAAGTAGTTTCATGAGACTGTTCCTATTGGAGACCTCAGCATAACTTGAGGATTCCCAACGTTGGGAATATTTGGTAAA
>CALCGO010000432.1 GCA_937901055.1 uncultured Rhodobacterales bacterium | reverse complement strand
AGGGCATAGATCTTGCCAAACTGTATGATTACGACATTATCCTGTTGGATTTGAATCTGCCCGACATGAACGGACACGAGGTACTTCGGCAGCTCCGGTTGGCGAAGATCGACACGCCTATTTTGATTCTGTCCGGGATGGATGATCCTGAAAGTAAGATCAAAGGGTTCGGATCTGGTGCGGATGACTACCTAACAAAACCGTTTCATCGAGAAGAGCTGGTCGCACGTATCCACGCGATCGTCCGCCGCTCGAAAGGGCATGCACAGTCGGTTATTGAAACCGGACGCATAAAAGTTAACCTCGATGCCAAGACGGTTTCCATTGATGATGAGCCGATGCACCTGACCGGCAAAGAATACCAAATGTTGGAGCTATTGTCGCTTCGCAAAGGCACGACGTTGACTAAAGAGATGTTCTTAAACCATTTATATGGCGGAATGGACGAGCCGGAACTGAAAATCATTGACGTGTTCATCTGTAAGCTTCGCAAAAAATTATCGAACAACATGGATGGTGAGAACTACACCGAAACAGTTTGGGGTCGCGGCTATGTATTGCGAAACCCCGCGGAAATGCCTTTGGAACACAAAATAGCTGTGTAAAACCTACTGGACGTATGCCTGTTGGCGGCCTATTCCTTTTGTAACAAAAGGGGGCAAAATGGCCGCACAGACCGAAGTTGGGTTGTTGAATAAACAGCAGGCAATCGTCGAATTAGAACGCTTGGCGAAAGCTATGGCGCAAGCTGACATAGCGTATCACAGAAATGATGCGCCCGAAATTTCCGATGCCGAGTACGACGCGCTAAAGAAACGCAACTTGGAAATCGAGACCCTTTTTCCAACGCTGAAACGTACCGATAGCCCTTCGGACAAAGTGGGGGCTCCGGTTTCTTCCGGATTTTCCAAAGTCAAACACGCTGTCGCGATGATGTCGCTTGGGAACGCGTTTACCGACGATGATGTAATTGAGTTTGACACACGCATTCGTAAGTTTTTAGGCGTCGCGGATACACAAGTTTTGGAATACACCGCCGAGCCCAAAATTGACGGGCTGTCATTGTCTTTGCGGTATGAGGAAGGAAAACTGGTTCAGGCGGCCACACGCGGGGACGGCGAGGTAGGAGAGAACGTTACGCCAAATGCGTTAACACTTCGCGATATTCCAGCCACAATCACTGGTGCGCCGGACGTTTTTGAAGTCCGCGGCGAAGTTTATATGAGCCATGCAGATTTTGCAGCATTGAACGAAAACCAGCTTGCGATTGATGCCAAACCTTTTGCAAATCCAAGAAATGCAGCCGCTGGTTCATTGCGGCAACTTGATAGTGAAATTACGAAATCCCGTCCACTTCGCTTTTTTGCATATGCCCTGGGGGAGGTTTCGGAACATTTTTCGGATACGCAAGCTGGTATAATCCAACGCCTCTCAAGTTTGGGCTTTTCAACGAATCCGTTAACGCAAAGATGTGCTGCGCCGTCGGAATTGATGGAGCACTATTCGAAAATAGAACAAGATCGTGCGACCCTCGGCTATGATATTGACGGCGTTGTTTACAAGGTAAACGACCTAGCTTTGCAGGCACGATTGGGGTTTCGGACAAATACTCCGAGATGGGCGATTGCTCACAAGTTCCCGGCGGAACTGGCCCAAACCATCGTTGAGGATATCGAAATTCAAGTTGGCCGCACGGGGGCGCTCTCTCCAGTTGCCCGACTAAAGCCGGTAACGGTCGGCGGGGTGGTAGTGTCAAATGCAACCCTCCACAATGAGGATTACATTGCGGGGCGCGATAGTTTTGGCAAAACAATTCGCGAAGGACGCGATATTCGGATCGGTGACTGGGTTACGGTTTATCGGGCGGGCGACGTTATTCCGAAAATTAAGGACGTGGATGTTGGTCGCCGCGAAGACAACTCGCAACCCTATGTATTCCCGAGTATTTGTCCCGAATGTGGCTCGGACGCCATTCGCGAAGAAGGCGAGGCGGTCGCGCGCTGCACGGGTGGCTTGATTTGTCCCGCTCAGGCAGTCGAAAAATTGAAACATTTCGTATCGAAAGCTGCGTTTGATATCGATGGTTTGGGCGCAAAACAGATAGAGGCGTTTTATCTGGACGGTTGGGTAACCGCGCCGGCGGACATCTTTACCCTCAATGAGAGAATTGGATCAGGAAACATTCAGCAACTCAAGAATTTCGAGGGTTGGGGCGAAAAATCTGCACAAAAGTTGTTTGATGCGATCAGTACCAAACAACAGATTTCTCTTAATCGTCTAATTTTTGCGCTCGGCATTAGGCATGTTGGTGAAAGTACGGCGATGACTTTGGCCAGACATTATAGTTCATGGAGCGCCTTCAATGACGCGATGGAGAATGCCCGCGATCATAGTGGCTCGGACTGGGAAACGTTAAATGCGATTGACGGTGTGGGGGGCGTTATGGCGGCGACTCTAGTTGACTATTTTCACGAGGCGAAAGCGCGTGCGGCGCTCCTAAATTTGGTTCGACATCTGATAATCACCGATGTTGAAGCTCCGACGGTTGAAGGCAGCATGGTTGCTGGAAAAATTGTGGTATTCACCGGGACGCTTGAAAAGGTGACGAGGGTCGAGGCAAAAGCCAAAGCTGAGAGCATGGGGGCGAAGGTTTCCGGATCGGTTTCGGCTAAAACAGATATTGTTGTCGCGGGGCCAGGCGCTGGCTCTAAACGCAAGAAAGCCGAGGAACTTGGTGTGAAAGTGTTAAGCGAAGATGAATGGCTGGAGCTTATTGGTTGATCACAGACCAAATGTCGCGTGAGATAGCGTTATGACACATTCGCGACCAGAGATTCTGTTTCCATTGTTTGCCGACCTTACGGTTCTGGACGGTGTGGGACCGAAATCTGCACAAAATTTCGCCAATATGGATGTCGAACGACCACGAGATTTGCTGTTTACGCTCCCGCATGGATGCGTTGATAGGCGGCCACGCGTCAGCCTTAAAGGCTTGGTTTTCCCTTGCATAGCAACGGTCGAGGTAGAGATTGGCGCGCATCAGCGACCTACCGGACGCGGACGACCATATCGCGTGATGGTCCAAGATGCCGAGATGGATTTCCAGTTGGTGTTCTTTCATGCACGCGAAGATTGGGTGCAAAAAAACTTGCCTGTTGGCGAGCGGCGCTTGGTTTCGGGCAAAGTTGAGGTGTTCGATGGTTTGGCGCAGATGGTACATCCCGACCATATTTTGCGCATTGACGAAAACGTAAATTTGCCCCCGTTCGAGCCAGTATATCCGTTGACCGCAGGTGTTAGCCAAAAACTGATGTACCGGGCCACGCGTTCTGCGTTGGATCGTGCGGTTGATTTGCCTGAGTGGGTCGATATCAACCTGAAAGATGAACGCAAATGGCCCGACTGGCGGGAGGCCTTGGCACAGGCACACTCACCGCAAGGGGCGCCTGATGTGACGAGCAATTCAAGCGTTCGGGAGAGATTGGCATATGACGAATTATTCGCTCATCAGATCACATTAGCAATTGCACGTGCCAGTGTTCGGCGAGCGAAGGGTCTGGAAACCCGTGGGGATGGACGGTTGCAGAAATGTGTTTTGCAAGCGTTACCATTCGCCCCGACCGGGGCACAAACGCGGTCGATTGCTGAAATTCAGGAAGATATGGGCAAACCCATCCGGATGAATCGGTTACTTCAGGGTGATGTTGGGTCTGGGAAAACGTTGGTTGCATTTATGGCTATGCTCACGGCTGTGGAAGCGGGCGGGCAGGCGGTTATGATGGCCCCAACCGAGATTTTGGCGCGCCAACATCTAGCTGGTTTGCGCCCATTGGCTGAATCTGCCGGGGTGCGGTTAGAGTTGTTGACCGGGCGGGACAAAGGAAAAGAACGGGAAACCAAGCTGGCGGCGCTCGCGTCTGGTGATATACAGATTATGGTTGGCACACATGCGTTATTTCAGAGCGATGTCGATTTTCAGGACCTTCGGCTGGCAATTATTGACGAACAGCATCGTTTTGGCGTTCAACAGCGTATGGACCTTGGCTCGAAAGGGCGGGCGGTTGATATTTTGGTGATGACGGCAACTCCGATTCCACGATCTTTGGCGCTGGCCCATTACGGGGATATGGATATCTCGGTGTTGGATGAAAAACCACCAGGGCGAAAACCGATTGACACGGTGATGGTTTCGGCAGGGCGCTTGGATCAGGTAGCCGATCGGTTGCGTATCGCGATTTCGGAAGGGCGGCAAGCTTACTGGGTTTGTCCGCTGGTGGAGGAATCCGAGCTCGTAGAGATGACAGCGGCCGAAGGCCGTTTCAAACATTTAAGGGCCGCCTTGGGCGAGGGGAACGTCGGGCTGGTTCATGGGCAAATGCGACCCACGGAGAAAGACAAAGCGATGGAAGATTTCATCGCCGGCCGCACGAAGGTTCTGGTCGCCACTACCGTTATTGAAGT
>CALCGO010000431.1 GCA_937901055.1 uncultured Rhodobacterales bacterium | reverse complement strand
GCAAATCACTGCCAGCACCAAAGATGGCCTTGTCGTTGTCGCCGAAGGACACATCAGCAGTTGTTGTAATGGCCCCTGTCATTGCCCCACCCGTTTTAGGTAGTGCAGCGTTTGCAGTTGTATACGCAGTATCCCAATTGCCAATTTGCAGGTCGGCAGCAATGGGAGTTATAAATACTTGAGCCGAGCCGGTCAGAACAAGAAGCGAGCCCGTTGAACTCTCATCAAGAACGCGAGTAAGCGTTGTCCCCGACGCAGTATAGACACCCGTGCTGACTTCCCACGCGAGGCCATCAATGATGGTAAAGCTAACAGTATTCCCGTCTGCGATACCTGCCGCCGCAAAACTTTGATACCCCGCCATCGCGGAGCCAAGGGTTATCGTCCCCGTTCCGGCGGTTGCCGTGGTCATATAAGCGCGGTTTGCTAGAACTGAGGCCATTAGATTAACTCGCTGGCATTGTGACCGTCAGTGAGGACATGGACACAGTATCGGTGGCCCCCACTACCAGTGATGAAAGATTGATGTCGCCGGATGAAACAGTAACTGCGCCCCGAAAAATCTCTGTGTTGTCCTTGTTCTGAATTTTGAACAAAGCAACAGTGCCTCCCGTTGCGTTTGTGTCGTTTGCTACAGTGTTCGCAGTAGCCACCCCAACGGAAGACGCTCCGAATGCAGGAGCAGCAAGCGCGAGGGTTGCAACCTCAACATCGCCACTTGTCATAAACACAATGTCGCCGTTTGCATCAGTGGTGCCCACATCAACCAAATCAACGATAGCATCGCAGGCCGCATTACGGGCTGCTGTTGTTAGTGTGATAGCCATTGTCAGGCTCCTTTTGCAAAGTTAAATGTTGAACCAGAAAGAACGTCAATCCGGTGTGGGAATTTATACTGGCCCGCGTCTTCTATGAGAACGCCCGCCGCGATGAGATTGTCCACGGCTTCGTATCCGGTATCTGTTGCGCGAACGCGCTTTTGGCCTTGAGCGTCCAAGACAAAAGGTCCAGTCCAAAGGCCAAGCGCCTCGCGCTCCTCAATAGTGAGCATCATAATCTGAACAGCATGGAGTGTAGCGGGGTCATCGACGCGCGGAACCCCGTTCTCATCCCTGACCAGTCCGTACCCTTTATATGTACTCATGTTTTCACCATTAGTTTGTGACACTATCTTTCACCATGCGGCGCACCGTATATTAGTTCAGTCTCTATTAAAACGCACAGTTATTCTCCATCGTCTTCAATCCACCCCTTCAAGGCGTTAATCAAATTGTTCCTGTATTGGGCTGTAAACATATTCCCGAGAAGGGGAATAGAGTATCCCAATCCAGCAACCCCTTCAGCTTGAACGGCGCGGCTATCCCCGAAGAGAAGCTGTTGTGAAGATTGAAGGATGCCAGCAGCATACTCAACTGGAGCGCCAAATGGAGAGATGGCAACATCAAGCGGACTCTCAGGGAACTTCGGACGGACGCCAACATCAATATCAAGCAAACCATCAGCAGCGCCAACAGCCCTATAGAACATGTCAGTATGAATCGCGGCGATGCCAGAAAAGTCCAGCGATCTTGCCAGCTTATCGGCAAGGCTATGCTCTGACCTCTGCCAAACTTTAGTCTTCATCTTATAAACATTGTAACCCATGAACAGGGCTATGGCGAAGTGGAGTCCTTGATTTCGTACAGTTCCCTGAGCGTAGTTCGCGGTAATCTTGTTCATCGCGCCCATAGAAAAGCTGTAGAAGGTAAAGGGAAGTGAGAGAAGGGCATTCTCCATCTTGGCGTACCCGCGCATAGCCGAATCTTCAACCATTCCAAGCGGACCTGCGATGTTCATTGGGATGTAAACCTTGCCGGATGCCATCATCGGTTTATCGGCTGGCGTACCCATAATAACCCTGTTCGCTATCCCGTTTCTTAAGGCCGCTCTGAACGATTCAACAGCAAGCTCATCGGTCCAGTCAGTAGTGTTGGCCATAATCAAGCCTGCTTTTGTTTTACCCCAAGGGCTTTGCGAAATCCTTCGGGCTAAGTCTGGCGTGATGCTATACCTAGCAAGGAATACCTTCTCCCATTGTGAGGCAGTCCCATTCGTTAAATTAGTAGCGGCATCAATAATTGTATGACCGCGCACCATTCCGTCAAGATGCTTTGTTACCAGAGTAATTGGCTCAAGAAGATTGGCCTTGTAGTAGACAAAGTTGAGCTTATCAAAGAAGCCGTTTCTCATTGGAGACGAGGACAAGGTTTCCAAGTGCTTAGTGTGCATCATGTGAGTCGCGCCCTCCCATGCCTCCCCAGATAAATTCACTTCTTTAGCCGCCATCTTCAATGTGTAATCATCCATCGAAGAAAGGAGCGCCCTGCCTATGTTCTTTAGTTCGTGATCCATTAAAAGATTCGAGAAGTCAGCGGTTGCCGCCTGTCCAGCTTTGCCAAGGTAGGTCAACTGCGTTAGAGCGCGAAGGCTCTCGGCAACCTGCACGTCCCAAGTGTCAACATTATCTCGCAGCCTACCAACAACTCTCTGATATAAACCGTCGATGTCTTTGAGGTACATATTCCTATGCTCCAAGGAAGTACCATGAGCAATCATTGCCTCATCAGCTTTTGCCTTAAGCTCGTCTATAGTTGGAATGTGCCTTTTAACCTTTAGGGTAACTGGGTCGGTAACGTCATATCCAAACGTCCTCGCCCACTCAATCTTCTTGCCAGTTTGCTGCGTATAGGTAAGCACAACCTCTCTGGCATTGGTGTTAATGAAGGGAATAATATCAGCGTTATCGAATGGCATCTGTCGCCGCATCATAAACCTAGAAGAAGGCGTCCCGCCCATAACTTCATCTAAGCTGCCGTCTAAAATATTCCGAACACCGCCGCGAATGTAATCACGGATTTCATCTTCAGTCTTACCGACAAAGTTATTTCTAACCATCGTTTCATTACCTTCATCCCAAGTGTAATAGGTAAACTCAGGATTGCTTTGAGCCTTGCGAACACCAATCTCAATAAGCTCATCTTGGTGAGCCTCAGTATATGGCTTGTTGTAAATTCTGGGCCAGTAAGGCTCTTGGCTTGGAAGGCGACCAAGACTCTGCGCCTCCTCAAGCACACTGAGAGTATCTTTTAGAGCGGCAATCTCGTCAGAGAGTCTGACATTAAGGGCAGCAACCCCCGGCGGCACATCTAATCCAGAGATGGCTGCAATCTTTGCCTCTATATCTGGGGCGGATCGGAATGCATCGATAGCGCTGGTAAATTGAGACTGAGTTACCAATAGATCAGCCTGATAAGATACCTGTGGCCCAGTTAAGCCCCTCGTTCTGGCGGTTACAGCAAGGTCATCAAGCGTTTTCTGAATTACTACAAGCCTACGATCCATCTTTCTTGCAGTTCTAGCGCCAATACTGGTAACCAAACGACTCTTAGCGCCAATCGCTCCAGATGTTTGCGAAACATTCACTGCTAGATCATCAAGGAAGTGGCTCAAGCCTACATGATTCAGCTGCTGGTCCATTTTATTAAATATGGCGTCTAACGCACCCTTAACTACCTCTTCCTCTGCCGTTCCAGCTACCCCTCTTATTCTAAGAATTGCTGCTTCATCGGCAAAATTGGTAAGAGTTACGTTAGTTTTGCCGATTGCCTTTCTAACGTGCTGCACTGCGTCAGATAGGTTTGTGCCAGCAACTACCGTCCCGCCGCTCGGGCTAACACGGCTCCAAGCCTCTGTTGTCTTAGACCAGAACTCACCAAAATCAGCCAAGTAAGCGCCAGCCCTTTGATGTATTGAGGTTGGCATTGCTACTCCGGCAGCAGCCGCCTTATTGATTGTGCCTGCGTCATTACCGATCGCATGGATTAAAAACTTTGGAAAGTCTGGGATGTCCTTCGCGCCAAGGACCTGCTTAGTTCCTGTTGAAAGAAACTTATACATTACGCTGTCCATAAATCCAAACGGGTCATGGAAATCAAAGGCACCAGTAACCCTAACCGGAGCAGGTCCGGGCTGACTGTATTGGGCATAGTCTCTAAGCAAAGCCTGCGCTGATTGAGTGATGTAATCGATTGACGCCCTGTTGTTTAATGCGTTGTCCCAAGCTTTAAAGCCAGTTCCAATAGCGCCACCGATAACAAACGCCGACGCAGACGATAAGAGTTGCCTGAGCATCGCAGTAGGGGCGGCATCACCAGCTTCCGCTCCCATATGAATCTCATCAAGCATTAACCCGAAATTTGATACACCTTGGAAAGCAAGGTCAGAAGCGAGAGAGGCAGTGCCAACCCTGAGTCCGGTAGGAACCACTCTAGCAGCAGCCTGCTGACCAATGGCGCGAAATAAAGCGGCCTTCCCAGCAGATACAGCCAAGCCTCCAGCCGCCACAAAGGCAACTTCAGCAAGAATCGCTGGGTCTGTCGCCATACGAAAAAGGAACGAATCCCGGCTTAAAGCATCCGTGAGGTTTATAGATGCATCCGTGGCCGCAACAATCTCAGCCGCGCTCTCAGGGTTCATGCCCCTGTTAATAACCGCATTCCATTGGGGGCTGTCTTTTGGGACGCCCTGCTGAACAAGCCAACCCGGTGCGTTGAAGTCTGGATTGTATTCATCAAAAATGGTGCGCGGGGTGAGATTTTCTAGTTGTACCGCAGCTCTGTCGAAAACAGTCTGAACGAAGCCACCAGTAGTCGGCATCGGATTAAGGGGCGGAGCGGTGTAGTCAATGTTAGGAAGAGCATCTGGCCTAATATTTTCAATACTGTATTCATTCCCCATCTTTAAGGCTCCCAGCCGAGTTGAGACTTGGCTTCGTCATATTTAAAGCCAGCGTCATGGTCCCTTAGAAAATCCTCTTGAGTCAAACCACCGGACAGATAGAAGTCATAAGCATCATTGTGATAAACTCGCGTCTCCGGATTGAAAAACTCTCGGTTATCAATAACGCCCTCGCTGATTAGACGCTTTACCATTTCATAATAGTTTTCATTCTGCATAACCATTTCGCCCTTCAGCATTTTAACGCTAAGAGCGTGAGCCTCGTGCTGACCCTGAAGGGCAGCATTATCAGGGAAGGCAACTATCCCCCAGTTAAAGCTCTGCCTAGCTCTCATTTGAGCCGTGGTACTCCATGCAAGATTACCATTTGCAATATCTACAATGTCTATGGTTGTTGTCCAGATTGACCTGTCATCTTTATGAATCTCCCCAGTGAACTTATTCCCGTAAGTCGTAGCTAAAACCTTTGCCCGAGTATCACCCCTGAAATCCACAGGGTCATATTCAACAAGACTCCCATCCTCTCTGAGGTCGGTCCATCGGCCAGATTTCGTTCGATACCTTACACTGTAAGTTCCCAGCTCTTCATTAAACCGAATCTTCACTGAAGTATCTATTGTCGGTATCTTTACTGCGTCAGGAAGGCCGCTTGACCTAAGCCAATCAAGACCACCAACAGAGTATTCATCACCGAGAAAAGTGAAGGGAAGGTCTGGAACTTTAAATTCATATTGCCATCTTTGCAGGGGGTTAACTGGATTTACCTGTCCAGTTCCATCGCCCATAGTTGCAATATCACCAACCAAAACGAACTTATCTTCATTAACTAAAGAACCCAAGCCCTGCTCTTTCAGTTGCCGAGCCAAGTCTATGAGGACCTGCTTATTCATATTCGTCGCAACATCAGAATCCCTAGCTCCGCGTTGCAAGAGTTCGCCTCCGCTGCTTTCAAGACCAAGGTCTTCACCAAAACCAACAGTCTTGAGGTAATCCTTCACATCTCCGACTGAAGCATCCTCTATGCCCTGAAGAAAGCTCAAAGCTTTAACCACGGCTTCATGTTCATCGGTGCCAACTAGGGGAGAGGAGTCCTTATTCTCTGTAAGCCATTCGATTGCCGCACCGCTATTCTGCTCTTTGAACGCTTCAATAACAGAATACCCGTGATTAAGCCCCCAAGCGGCCGCTGAGATTCTAATATTCTCAGAACCTAACTGCTGCTGGAGCGCCTCCGGATAAAGCAAATAAAGCCTTACAGCGTTTACCCTGTTAAGCTGGTCAACCAGCGTTCCGTTTTCAACGGACTTTATCTCTTCGAGAAGGCTCGTTGGGAAGTAGCCTTTTTGAAATAAAGCCTTGAGTCCATCAACTGATGCAAAGCTTTCCGGACTACCTTCCGCATTGAACATAGCTGAAAGTCCAAGGTCGCCATTCAAGGTGGCAACGAACGCATCAACATCAACCGGAGTCGCGGCCCCGTCAATTATCGCAGCTAGGCCATCCACGGCTGCGACTTCTTTGAGGCGTTGTTTTCTAGCAACCTTCTGAACTTCAATCAGGCTATTGATCCAAGTCCTTTTCGCAGAGTCGTTCTTATCTCCCTTGGATAGGGCGAATCGCTCCTTAATGAATTTGGACACTTCTGTCTCTGCATCTGTTAATTCAAGAAGCCCCTCACCATCAACCAGAAGCAAGGCTTGAGTGGCAATCGCATCTAACCTGACAGAATCCACCGCAGAAAGTTTCAGGCCAGAATCGTTTCCCTTACCCAAGGTTTCTCTGAGAACTAGATTGTTGTGCTTTAAGTTTAATGAGGCGGTTAACGTGCTTTTTCGTGTCGTAGATTCTAATTCATTGATTGCAGCAAAAGCACCTTCGTAATCACCAAGTTCACTAAAGCCATTCACAAGGTCAGCGGCAGTAGTCTCAAGACCTCTCTGCGTATCTTTTGAAATAGCAATGTTAACCTTGCTTAGAGAGTCTGCAATCGTCCTTTTCAA
>CALCGO010000430.1 GCA_937901055.1 uncultured Rhodobacterales bacterium | reverse complement strand
GCATCCAATAACACATAGGCCAATCTTTGCTTAGGCCATAAATGGGCTGGCTTTTTGGTTGCTATATTCGGTGCATTTTCCTATTCAAGAACAGGAATAAATTAACGCCCTACGGGGCTTTCGAAAATTGGGTGTGGGTGCTTAATGTCAGGACTGTCTAAGGCTGTGAATGCATCACTCGCCAAATTCTTGCCAGAGCAAACTCTGACGTTGAAAACGCGCGTCGATCAGCGTGAGTTGACGTTCTCACCACTTGTTCGTCTTTTCTTGCTAACGGGAACCACGTTGGCGCTTGGCTGGTTAGTTGTTGCTACAACGGCCACGATCTCCGGTAGTTTCGAGTCGGATAACGCACAAGCCCGCAGCGATTCTTTGCAGGATGCTTATGAACTGCGGCTTGCCGAACTTGCCGAAGAACGCGACGATTTTGGTCGTCAAACACAGGCGATGCAGGATCGATTTACTTTGGCGTTGCAACAGGTCTCTGCGCAGCAAGACGAATTGATTGACGCGATGACCGTTCAAAACGAACAGGAAATCACGCTCTTTGCGTTGCAGCGCAAACTGAACGGGGTCACGGCGGAACGTAACGCTGCGCAAGCTGGCCTCGACGGATTGCAAGCCGAATTCGCTGCAAGTGCGGAGGGTACTGGGCCACGCGAATCCTCCGAGCACGAGTTGAAGGTCACAGTCGAGGCTTTGAACGCCGTATTGGATGAGACCTTGCAAACGCGAGACGCATCAATTGAGTATTCTGAAACGCTGGAATTACAAATCGAAGAAACCGCGCAACACATCAGGCTAAACGCCCAGCGACGAGATCGAATGATTACGCAGCTTGAAGAAGCCGTGTTAATTTCGTTCGGACCGCTGGAAACCATGTTCAAACGCACCGGGTTGGACGTTGACAGCCTTTTGGCAAATGTACGGCGGAATTATTCAGGTTCAGGTGGTTTAGGTGGCGCGTTGGACGCCGCAAATTTTGCAGGCATGGATGCCCCCGATTTGAGACTCGAAGCTTTGATGCGTGATCTAGACACCGTTCAAATATACAACATCGCAGCCGCAAAACTGCCTTTGGCTATGCCATTGCAAACGACGTTCCGGTATTCCAGCGGCTTTGGCCCTCGTAGTGGTAAGATGCACAAAGGCATCGATATGGCGGGCGCCACCGGCAGCCCGATTTATGCCACGGCAGACGGCGTTGTAAGTTTTGCCGGATGGCAAACGGGATTTGGTAACGTTGTAAAGATTACGCATGAATTCGGTTTTCAAACCGTATATGCACATCAAAGCAAAATTCGCGTGACAAAAGGCCAGAGGGTCTCGCGCGGGGAACGAATTGGTGATATGGGGAACACTGGTCGAAGCAGCGGCCCCCATCTTCACTATGAAGTACGAACGAACGGTACAGCAGTAAACCCGATGGATTTTATAAAGGCAGGACAAAATGTTTTCTAAACCAAAATCAGACGAGCCGACAACTGGCGCGACAACAACTCCAAACGCAGCACCGGCTAAGCCGGCTGCGTCCACATCTTCATCGTCGCCAAAGCCTAAACCGGCCCCGTCGATCATCTCTTCTGACCTGACAATCAAAGGCAACGTCACCACCACCGGCGACGTTCAAGTTGAGGGCGCTATCGAAGGCGATATCCGCGCACATCTTTTGACAGTCGGCGAAGGCGCCACTGTTAAGGGCGAAGTCATTGCAGACGATGTAGTGGTTAACGGCCGCGTTATTGGGCGCCTACGCGGTCTAAAAGTGCGCCTGACAGCGACTGCACGTGTTGAGGGTGACATTATCCACAAAACAATCGCCATCGAGAGCGGTGCGCATTTTGAGGGCACAGTTCAGCGTCAAGACGACCCTCTTTCAGCTAAACCGGCTAAATCCGGCTCTTAAGTTTGAATATATAAGTTTTTTGAGGGGTCTCGACGTGTTCGGGGCCCCTTTTCTTTGCTAAATTAGCACCTTCCTGATTGATGCGTATATGGTTATCGGCTATGTTGTGACACACAAGATATTGGTGTTTTAGCTGAAATGGCCCGAATATGACCGACGAGACAAAGACCCCGGAAAATGACGGCGAACAGCCGAGTGATCAGTACGTTTATGACGGGCCGAATATCTCTATCGTAGACGAGATGAAAACCTCGTACCTCGACTATGCAATGAGCGTGATTGTCTCCCGCGCGATACCCGATCTTCGCGACGGACTAAAGCCGGTGCACCGCCGTATTTTGTACGCGATGTACGAAACGGGCAACACATTCGATAAGTCCTATCGCAAGTCCGCTCGTGCTGTTGGCGATACCATGGGTAAATATCACCCGCATGGCGACAGCGCGATTTATGACGCGCTCGTGCGTATGGCGCAGGATTTTTCCATGTCTTTACCGCTGCTTGATGGGCAGGGTAACTTCGGTTCCATGGACGGCGATAAAGCTGCTGCCATGCGGTACACCGAGGTGCGGATGGCCAAGACCGCGAACTCGCTTCTGGCTGACATCGAAAAAGATACCGTAGATTTTCAAGATAACTACGACGGCAAGGATCAGGAGCCAACAGTTCTGCCTTCGCGATACCCCAATATGCTGGTCAACGGCGCTGGCGGTATTGCTGTGGGTATGGCGACCAATATTCCGCCGCATAACCTGGGCGAAGTGATTGACGCAACCCAAGCATTGATCGAGCAACCGGATCTCGATTCGATCCAATTGATGGAATACATCCCTGCCCCCGACTTCCCGACGGGCGGAATTATTTTGGGGAACGCTGGCGCGCGTAAAGCCTATACCGAGGGTCGTGGCTCTGTCGTCACGCGCTCCAAAACGTCGGTGGAGGAAATTCGTAAGGATCGCTTCGCGATTGTCGTGCATGAAATTCCGTATCAGGTAAACAAAGCCACAATGATCGAAAAAATCGCGCATCTGGCACGCGATAAAAAGATCGAAGGCATCGCCCACGTTCAAGATGAATCCGACCGTTTCGGCGTGCGGGTTGTGGTCGAACTGAAACGCGACGCGACACCCGAAGTCGTACTGAACCAACTTTTCCGGTTCACACCAATGCAGACGTCGTTCGGTTGCAACATGTTGGCCCTAAATGGTGGCCGTCCCGAACAACTGGACCTTCGCAAGTTTCTGACCTCTTTCATCGCCTTTCGCGAAGAAGTTGTGGCACGACGTACCGCTTTTGAATTGCGCAAAGCGCGCGAACGCAGCCATATCTTGTGCGGCTTAGCCGTGGCGGTTTCCAACGTCGATGAAATCGTCGCAACCATTCGTGCTTCCGCAGATCCAGCCGAGGCCCGCGCAAAATTGATGGAGCGCCGTTGGCCCGCCCATGACATCGCCGAATACATCCAGTTGATCGACGACCCGAGCCACAAAATCAACGACGATGGCACTTATTACTTGTCGGAAATACAGGCCCGCGCCATTCTGGAGCTACGCCTACAACGCTTGACTGCCATGGGCGTGCGCGAAGTTACGGACGAATTGCAAGTTCTGGCCGGAAAGATCACCGATTACCTAGATATTCTTCGTTCTCGCGAACGGATCATGAGCATTATCTCGACCGAACTCGCCGAAGTAAAAGAGATGTTTGCTGTTCCCCGTCGCTCGGAAATCATTGATTTCACAGGTGACATGGACGACGAAGACCTGATCGAATCCGAAGACATGGTCGTAACCGTAACCAACTCCGGTTACATCAAACGCACGATGATCGACGAATTCCGCAGCCAGAAACGTGGTGGCAAGGGCACGCAAGGCATGAACACCAAGGACGAAGATTTCGTCACGCAACTGTTCATCGCCAACACTCACACACCACTGCTGTTCTTCACGACCGACGGCATCGTTTACAAACTAAAAACATGGCGTCTGCCGCCGGGTGGCCGAAACGCGCGTGGCAAGGCAATCGTTAATATTCTGCCGATCCCGCAAGATGCCTCCATCGCGGCGATTATGCCCGTGGACGTGCCCGAGGACGAATGGGACGATCTGCAAATCGTATTCTCCACCTCGACAGGTGGCGTGCGCCGCAACGCGCTTTCAGATTTCACCAACGTTAAATCCAACGGCAAGATCGCCATGAAACTGACCGAAGGAATGCGCCTGATTGATGCCCGCATCTGCCACGAGGAAAACGACTTCTTGCTAACGA
This sequence comes from uncultured Rhodobacterales bacterium, assembly GCA_937901055.1. GTDB lineage: Bacteria > Pseudomonadota > Alphaproteobacteria > Rhodobacterales > Rhodobacteraceae > NORP23. The sequence continues at coordinate 2,607 of CALCGO010000430.1, read as the reverse complement.
CAAAACTGGGCAAAGCCATCCGCTTCCCGGTCACAGACGTGCGCATATTCAAGGGGCGTGATTCCACCGGTGTGCGCGGCATCAGACTGGCCAATGGAGACGAGGTTGTTTCGATGTCGATTCTGCGGCACGTGGATGCCACACCGGACGAACGCAACGCCTACTTCAAAATGCGTCGCGCTGTAACGGGCGAGGAAAGCGGCGAAATCGAAAACATGGAAACTTCTATTTCCACAGAACGCTACGCCGAACTATCCGCCTTAGAAGAATGGATCCTGACCATCACATCTGGTGGTTATGGAAAACGTTCGTCGGCCCACGAATATCGCGTTTCAGGTCGTGGTGGCCAAGGTATCGCAGCCGCTAACCTTGGACGGCGCGGTGACACAATCGTGGCTTCCTTCCCCGTCGACGAAGAAGACCAAATCATGCTGGCGACCAGCACTGGACAAAGCATCCGTTGCCCTGTTTCGGGCATATCTAGACAAGGTCGCGGGTCCTCGGGCGTGACGGTGTTTAAGGTTGCGGATAACGAATCCGTAGTTTCCGTCGCCTGGATCGCCGAACAGGGCGATGAAGCGGAAGACGCCGAGGTTATCGACGAATAAAATGAGGGGTCGCATAGCGCGGCCCCTTTTCTTTTGCGCGCGCCTGCCCTAAATCCCCCTTATGACAAAACCTATCCACATCATCGGCGGCGGCATGGCCGGATCCGAAGCCGCATGGCAAATCGCGCAAATGGGCGTGCCTGCCATCATCCACGAAATGCGCCCGAACGTTGAAACTTTCGCGCATCAAACGCAAAATCTGGCGGAACTGGTGTGCTCAAACTCCTTTCGTTCCGACGACGATGAGGCAAACGCTGTAGGCTTGCTACATTGGGAAATGCGTCAGGCTGGCGGTTTGATAATCGAAATGGGCGATGCACATTCTGTCCCGGCAGGCAGCGCGCTTGCCGTTGATCGCGACGCATTTTCCGAAGCCGTAACCGCTCGGCTTGAAGCGCATCCGCTGGTAACTATCGAGCGCGGTGAAATTGCCGGTATTCCACCCGAAGGTTGGGACAGCGTCATCATTGCCACAGGCCCGTTGACGTCGGCTGCATTGGCCGAAGCCGTACGCGACCTGACGGACGAAACATCGCTGTCCTTTTTTGATGCCATCGCCCCGATTATTTATTCCGAGAGCATAAATATGGACAAAGCGTGGCTTCAGTCCCGCTACGACAAAGGCGACACCGAAGAAGAGCGCACGGCCTACATCAATTGCCCGATGGACGAGGACCAGTATAACGCCTTCATCGACGCGCTGTTGGCCGCTGACAAAACCGAATTCAAAGACTGGGAAAAAGACACGCCGTACTTTGACGGTTGCCTGCCAATCGAAGTCATGGCGGAACGCGGCCGCGAAACACTACGCTTCGGCCCGATGAAACCCGTGGGCTTGACCAACCCGCATCAGCCCCAGATCAAAGCGCACGCGGTTGTTCAACTTCGTCGTGATAACGCATTGGGAACGCTGTATAATATCGTAGGTTTTCAAACAAAAATGAAGTACGGCGCACAGTCCGAAGTCTTCAAAATGATCCCGGGGCTAGAGAGCGCCGAATTCGCCCGCCTCGGTGGCATCCATCGCAACACTTTCATCAATTCGCCGCGCCTTCTAGACGATCAAATGCGCCTAAAAGCGATGCCTCGCTTGCGTTTTGCCGGACAAATAACGGGCGTCGAAGGATATGTCGAAAGCACTGCCATGGGTCTACTAGCAGGGCGCATGGCTGCAAGCGAACGGTTGGGCGCAACCATTACAGCTCCACCGAACACCACAGCCATGGGCGCTTTGATCAGCCACATTACTGGCGGTGCCGCCGCGAAAACCTTCCAGCCGATGAATGTGAACTTTGGACTATTCCCGTTGGTCGACGGCGTAAAAGGTGGCCGCCGCAACCGACCTGCACGTTACAAAGCGTATACCGACCGCGCCAAAGCAGACTGGAACGCATGGCTCACATAGAACGGTTTGCGCCCTCACCTACCGGATACCTACACTTGGGCCATGCGTTTTCGGCGCTAACCGCATGGGATCAAGCACAAGCCGAGGGCGGAACGTTCTTGCTGCGGATCGAAGACAACGACCACACGCGTGCACAACCTGAATATGAACAAGCCATTTACGACGACCTCCATTGGCTGGGTCTAAGTTGGCCGACACCGGTGTTGCGCCAATCAGATAATATGTCGGCCTACCATACTGCGTTAGACTTTCTTAACGCCGCGGGCCTGACTTACGCCTGCGGATGTACGCGAAGCGTTATCAAAGAGGCGTTACCGTTGCCCATATACGGCCCGGATGGGCTGGTTTATCCCGGTACCTGCCGTGACAAAAACCTGCCTAGCACCAAAAACACGGCGACACGCTTGAATATGGCAAAAGCCATCGCGTTTCTTGGAAGCGACGACCGAGTTAACCAGTTATCATTCATCGATGTCTATGACGGAACAAATGAACACTTTCTTAACGCTGAGCACTTGCGATCCAATTGCGGTGATATCGTTCTAGGACGCCGCGATATCGGAACTGCCTACCATCTCGCTGTTGTCGTGGATG
>CALCGO010000429.1 GCA_937901055.1 uncultured Rhodobacterales bacterium | reverse complement strand
TGTTCCCGCTGACCTCGTACGGCATTATTCCCATCCTCGAATCGTTCAGGGGTTGAAGATGTCAACGCCGGACTAAAACTGCACCAGTCGCCGGAGCAACAGTGCACCATTTGGCAGATTTTGGTCGGAGTAAAAGTGCGCCATTTTTCGGGATGTAGGTTTGTCCATAGGCCCGCACGGCGGAGTGCCCCCACAGAGCAACGAAGCTGTGCGGGGCTGTGGTCAAACCGGGGTTCGGTTTTTGCGCTTTAGGTTTTGCCTGATTGGCGGCTATGTTTGAGGCGATAGCTCTCGCCGTTCATTTCCAGGATGTGGACATGATGGGTCAGGCGGTCGAGAAGCGCGCCAGTGAGGCGTTCGGATCCGAAGGTGCTGGTCCATTCATCGAACGGCAGATTAGACGTTACGATGGTTGATCCACGCTCGTAGCGCTGCGAGAAGACCTCAAACAGCAGTTCCGCGCCGGTTGGCGATAGCGGCACATACCCAAGCTCATCAATGATCAGCAGGCTGTATTTGCTCAGTTGCTTCTGCAGACGCAGCAAGCGCTTCTCATCGCGGGCTTCGAGGAGTTCGTGCACCAACGCTGATGCGGTGATGAAGCCGACGGCCAGGCCCTTCTGGCAAGCCGCCAACCCAAGACCGAGCGCGATATGGGTCTTGCCGGTGCCGCTGTTTCCTACGGCGATGATGTTCTCGTTATGGGAGATGTAATCACAGCGCGCCAGTTCCATCACCAGCATCTTGTTCAACGAGGGCATGGCCTTGAAGTCGAAGCTATCGAGACTTTTGGTGGCGGGGAACTTCGCAGCCTTGATCCGCCGTTCCACCATACGCCGTTCCCGGTCGATGAGTTCCAGTTCGGCGAGGCGCAAAAGGTAGCGGGAATGATCGACACCTTCTGCCGCGCATTGTTTGGCAACTTTGTCATACTCACGCAGGAAAGTCGGCAGGCGCAGGCTCTTCAGATGATGGGCCAGCAACAGCTGGGGCGTGTCGGTCATGACCGGCCTCCTGACAGAAGCGCCATGTAATCGCCGGGGGATGTGACCGCGACATGGGTTTTTGGCAGATATGGGTAGACCGTCATATCCAGCCGGGGTGGTCTGCGTTCAATCCGGCACAGAACTAAATGCTTCACGGCATCAAAGCCGATCGTGCCGCGTTCAAGAGCACTCTGTATCCCGGCTTCAACGTCCGTGATCCGGAATGTTTCCAGCAATCGCAGAACCTGAACGAACTCGCGTTTTCCCTTTTTGCCCATCCTGGCCTCCATGAGGCGACGCAGGATGAGAAAGGCTTCGGGTAATTCCCAATCGGCCAGCGGTGCCGCCTGATCAAGCGCATTGGTCTTCTGTTCGATCAGCGCCAGATAATGAAGCGGATCAAAGATGTAATCCTCCTTCTCCCAAGACCTGGCATGGCGGGCAATGACGTCAGCGCCGCAGGCAATCACCACCTCATGCACATAGCCCCGCACCAGAACTTCCTGATGACCGAAGGCTGTTGGAACTGAGTAATCGTTGCCGCGATACCGCACGAGGGACAATGAGCTGACCCGAACTGATTGCTTGTCGCAGGCGTCATAAGGAACAGCTGGCAAGGGCTGGAGCCGGTCGCCATCACGGGTAAACCGTTCACCAATCGTGCCTTTGTGACCGCGCAGTTTGTCATCCATGCGATTGCGGCACTGTTCGGCCAGATGGGCATTGAGTTCATCAAAGTTGGCGAACCGGGGCTTGGGTACCATGAAGTTACGCCGAGTGTACCCCACCATCCCCTCGACTTTGCCTTTGTCATTCCCCTTGCCGGGACGGCCAAATCGATCCTCAAACAGATAGTGAGACACCAGTTCGGAAAACACTCGGGTTCGTTTGCGTTTACCGTCACCCATAATGCGAGCAACAGCAATCCGAGTGTTGTCGTACAGGATCGACACAGGGACGCCACCGAAGAACGCGAATGCCGCGACATGTGCATCGCAGAACGCTTCCGTCGTCTCGGCCGGATACGCCTTCAAAAAACACGCATCCGAATGTGGTAGGTCCATCACCAGAAAGTGGATCTTCCGTTCAACGCCGCCGATGATGGCAAGCGCTTCACCAAAGTCAGCCTGAGCATGACCCGGTGGATGTGACAGAGGCACAAACATCTCCCGCTGACGCTGTTTGGTCGCAAAGACGTAATTCTTCACAATCGTGATGCCCCCAGCAAAGCGATGTTCATCACGCAGTCGCTCAAATATCCGCTTCGACGTGTGTCGCTGTTTCTTGGGGGCCAGTTTGTCTGCTTCAAGGATCTGATCGATAATCCCCGTAAAACCATCCAGCTTCGGGCGACGGATCGCTTTGTCGCGCCGATAATCTGGCGGGATCGAAAACCTCAGCATCTTCTCAACAGTACGACGGTTGATCCCAAAAATACGCGCCGCTTCCCGACGGCTCATGCCATCAACAAGAACAGCGTGACGAACGCGCCCATATAATTCCACGTGCTTCAATCCCGCCCTCCGTCAAAACGAAGAGCCTAGCAGGACAGGCCAATCTGCCTATCTGCAGCCAGATAATCCAGCCGCTACGTGGTGCAGTATTCCACCGGCGTTCTCAAGCCACCATTCGCAAAAACATGTCACAGATCAGGATAGGTCCCACGAA
>CALCGO010000428.1 GCA_937901055.1 uncultured Rhodobacterales bacterium | reverse complement strand
AGCGGTGCCAGTGACGCAAGTGGCACTAGCGACGCAAGCACGCCAAGCGCTGCCACCCCATCGCACGTCGAAAGAGCCTGTGGTGTTGAAAACCTCGACACGACTACAGACGCAGGCGCTGAATACGCTCTGTGTCTGATCGAAAATGGATTTGTGCAGCCATAAACGCAGCACCAGTTGAACTAAATCTTCTCTCTTCGCTTTCGCGGAGGGAGGAATTATCGTATATAGGGCCTCGATCAAGAGTGTGACTAAATGATTAACGGATATCTGAAATTTGACGGCCTCGACGCTACAGTCGAGCTGTGCGTCGATCAGAAGTTCGCCGATGCGTTGCCTGTAGTGTTTCCACATTGGGCCCACACAATAGTTCACCAAGACAACGACGCCAGTTTTGCGAGTGTCACACTCACCGATAACGAATACATAATCACATCGCCGTTCATGGATGATCCCGTATCCTTCAAAGACCCGGCAAACACCCTGTGCTCGCTAATCGTCGAACTTGCATGGGCGCGCTTGCGTGAAGACACCAGTCTTCTGTGCCTGCACGGCGCTGCGATTGAATTCGCCGGGCGACTTGTAATTTTCCCAAGCACGCGACGCGCAGGTAAAAGCACCCTCGCGGTTGCCCTTGCGGCTGCGGGCAAAACAATTTTCACCGATGATTTCTTACCCCTAAAAGCCACAAGTGACGGTTTGCTTAGCGGGGTATCCAGTGGAATATCCCCACGGCTTCGCCTTCCATTGCCAGATCAATTTGGGCCCGTAGCACAAGATTACATCAAAAACCGTTCGATGATCCAAAATCGACAGTATCGGTTCGTTACGCCTCAAGCTGGCGAGTTAGCCAATTTTGGTGACACCGCCCCCATCGGTAGCCTCGTGTTTCTTGAACGCACCGAAGGGGCCGCCGCAATGATGGAGTCGGTGTCAGAAGCCGATGCGCTCACCGCGCTGATTAAGCAGAACTTTTCGCGCGCAATGAATACGGCCGGAATTCTAAGAATGTTGGGCTTCATTACAAAATCCGCACCCGCTTTTCGGTTGACGTATGATGACGCGGAAGAAGCGGTTGCATTGCTGGAAACCCGTTTTCAGGACTGGGCTCAAGCGGCGCCGGTTTTCCCAGCCGATCTGGACACCGGCTCGTTCGGATCCGCACTTGAATCAGATTTCACGCCGGAACCTCTTAATATTGCCGAAGGCCGGTTTATCCACGCTAGCGGCATCGAAGAGGTATCGAGCGACGGTAAGCGGTTCCTAACTGGCCACAATGGCAAAAGTATCCATTTTCTCAATGACGGAGCCGTTAACCTCTGGCGCCTGTTAGAAGAGCCTACCAGCGCGCCCGAAGCGATCGAGATGCTTTTCGCCGTGTTTCCTGATCACCCCATCGAAGACATTCGCCGCGATGTGATTGCGACCTTCACCGAATTCGCCAAGAACGGGTTGCTGCAAAAAGCGGACTCGATTTGCCAAACGCCCGAAATTGGGGCAACCTTGCCTTTGTAATCTGTTTCAAGAGTACCTGTAAAATGACCAAGTCACTGAACACCCTGGAAAACCCCTCGCGCCGCGCAGCGATGCGCAGGCTAGGGCTGGCGGTTGCCGCCGCGTATGTTGTTCCAGAAATAGTGATGCTGAGTGCTGCACGCGCCTCTTCCAGTTCCAGCGCATCAAGTACTTCCAGCGCGTCGGGGGGTAGTTCATACGCGACCCCACCGACCCCGCCGACCGCGCCAAGCGATGTTGATGTCGACGCGATCGAGGCTGATGTTCGCGTAGGCGACACATGTCAGAAAGCATCCGCAAGCGAGGAAAATCAACCGATTTCCATCACACAATCGGATTTTGATCGCGCGCAAGAAGCGGTCGAGGCTGGCTATGCCAAACCGCTTGAGGCAATATGGCCGGAGTTTAGCAGTAACTATTCAGGCAGAGTTATCGGAATCGAGTTTACCGGATTCCGCTGGCGCCCCCGTTACCGGTTCAAGGCCATTTCGGCCAGTGGACATCTGGAAACGGTGATCGTGTCGGCACGGACCGGATTAGTCGAAAAAATTGTAGGCTGTTAATGCGAATACTTATCGTTGAAGACGAGGTTAAAATCGCGGCGTCGATCAAAGACGTTTTGGAGCATTCCGGCTTTGTGCCCGAGATTTCCACCGACGGCGAAGACGCGTGGTTTCGCGGAGGCACGGAAGATTATTCCGCCGCCATTCTGGACATCGGCCTTCCAAAACTCGACGGCTTAAGCGTCCTTCGTAACTGGCGCAACGAACAGGTTAACATGCCGGTAATCTTGCTGACCGCTAAAGGCAGTTGGGCCGAACGCGTTGACGGAATAGATGCCGGCGCTGACGACTATCTGGTCAAGCCCTTCCACATGGAAGAACTGGTCGCCCGCTTGCGCGCACTTTTGCGGCGAAACGGCACGGAAAAGAAGACTCAGCTTAATGCGGGCCCGTTGCTTTTGGACACGCGCCAGATGCGGGTAAGCGTCGATGGCGCCCCGATCAATGTCACGCCGCTGGAATTCAAACTTCTAAACTATCTGTTGCACAATCGCGGGCGCGTCGTTTCGCAAGAAGAGCTGCCAACAAACATCTACTTTCAGGATCAAGAGCCCGACAGTAACGCCGTCGAAGTCC
>CALCGO010000427.1 GCA_937901055.1 uncultured Rhodobacterales bacterium | reverse complement strand
GGATCGCCACCATGCCCGGCCTCGCAATTTTCACCGTTTCACTGGCATTTAACCTACTGGGCGACGGGTTGCGCGACGTGCTCGACCCTAAGGATGGCACATCATGAGCAACCTTCTCGATGTTGAAAACCTCTGGGTAAAATTCCCAACGCGCAGCGGCGTATTTGATGCTGTGCGCGGGATCAACTTAACACTCGGCCAAGAACGCTTGGGTATTGTGGGCGAAAGTGGCTCCGGCAAATCCATGACTGGTCGCGCGATCCTGCGTCTGATCCGGTCTCCTGGAATGGTAACCGCAGACAAGATGGATCTTGAAGGCGTCGACCTAATGGGCCGCACCGAAAAGGAAATGCGGGACGTTCGTGGCAAGCAGATCTCCTTGATCATGCAAGACCCGAAATTCTCGCTGAACCCCGTGATGCGCGTGGGTCAACAGATTTCCGAAGCCTACCGCCTGCACGCCAAAGCCTCCAAATCCGAAGCTAAACGCAAGTCCATCGAAATGCTGGAGGCCGTCGCCATCCGCGACCCCGAACGTGTCTATAACATGTACCCGCACGAGGTTTCCGGCGGCATGGGACAGCGCATCATGATCGCCATGATGCTGATCCCAAACCCCAAAATCATGATTGCGGATGAGCCCACCTCGGCGCTCGATGTATCCGTGCAAATGCAAGTGTTGGAGATTATGGACAAGCTGGTGAAAGAGCGTGGCATGGGCCTGATCTTCATCAGCCATGACCTCAATCTGGTTTCCAGTTTTTGTGATCGCGTGTTGATTATGTATGCGGGCAGGGTGGTCGAAACCCTCGCCGCAGACAAGCTGCACGAGGCACAGCATCCCTATACGCAAGGCCTGTTGAATTCCTTGCCGCGCCTAGATGCGCCAAAGGATCGCCTGCAAGTTTTACAACGTGACCCCGCATGGGCCGCCGAACCGAGTGTAAGCGCATGAATGAAATTAGTATCGAGAACCTGAACGTCTGGTTCGGCGAACATGACGAGCGTGTCGATGCGGTCAAAAGTGCAAACCTGTCCGTTCCCAAAGGCGGCAGTTTTGGCCTTGTAGGCGAAAGTGGCTCCGGTAAATCAACGATTCTGCGCGCAATTATGGGCCTTGCCCCGACGTGGAGCGGACAGATGAACGTTGGGGGCGAAGTACTCGGCGAAACGCGATCCCGTACGTTTTACCGCAAGGTTCAGATGGTGTTTCAGGACCCTTACGCCTCGCTTCATCCACGCCATTCTGTGGATCAGGTGCTAAGCGAAACGCTGTCGTTGCATGGCTTTGACGATATCGAATCTCGCATTGGGAAGCTTCTGGATGACGTGGGCCTAGGCCCGTCGTTCCGGTTCCGCTATCCGCATCAACTGTCCGGCGGGCAGCGTCAAAGGGTGGCAATCGCGCGTGCGCTGGCACCTGAGCCCGAAGTCCTGTTGCTGGATGAGCCGACCTCTGCATTGGACGTTTCAGTGCAAGCCGAAATCCTGAATCTACTGACCGATTTGCGAGCCGAGCACAGCCTGACCTACCTGATGGTCAGCCACGATCTGGCAGTCGTCGGGCACATATGTTCAGACATCGCCGTGATGCAGTTGGGCGAGATTGTCGAAACGCTGACGGTTGATGATATGCGTGAGATGAAAACACAACACCCCTACACCAAGCATCTTCTGGAAAGCAGCTTGCTGGCGGGATAACGGTCTCCCCTTAGGAAATTGCCGCCTGACACCAGTCGTGAATTGCATCCGCATCGGCTGGCAGCACTTCGGCCAACCCATCTACGAACGCGTCGAGGGCTTGGCGGCAACTACCGCCCACGCCAACCAAAACAGGTGTGCCGTCTTCCAAAGCTGCGGCGATCGCATCGCAAAACCCCCGTCCTTCGGCCTCTTGCGGACCAAATTTGTTCAGTATGAACATATCGACGTCGGTTGTTCCAACCCGTTCCGTCGCCGCTACAGCTTCTGCAATTGCTGCTGGGTTCAACCGACATCCGGTTGACCCTTCGCCAAGGGATTGCGTGATGCGCACTGTTCCACCATCCGGCAGAATGCGAAGGTCCATATCGCAATGATGGTCCCCCACCGGTTCCGCATGTTGTACCTTCACTACACCTGAAA
>CALCGO010000426.1 GCA_937901055.1 uncultured Rhodobacterales bacterium | reverse complement strand
CAGCTATGGGCCTATTCTGTTGAAAAACTCTTGTTGCTTTAAGCATAGAAGGCTGATTCAATTTCCGTAAGCTATTGGGAGATTGTTCGCGATGATGGGGCCAAAACAAGAAGCACAAAGCGCGCTGTTTTATGAGTTTTCGATTGAAGATCATGTTCCCTGCGACCACCTTCTGCGCTCGATAGACAGATTTGTTGATCTTGACGGTATTCGTCAGCACCTCGTGCCGTTTTACAGCTCGACAGGCCGACCATCGGTTGATCCTGAACTGATGATCCGGATGCTTTTGATCGGCTATAGCCTTGGTATTCGCTCAGAACGGCGTTTGTGCGAAGAGGTTCATCTGAACCTGGCGTATCGCTGGTTCTGCCGGCTTGATCTGGCGGATCCCGTACCGGATCATTCCACCTTCTCAAAGAACCGCCACGGCAGGTTCCGTGATAGTGATTTGTTGCGGCATTTGTTTGAGACGGTGGTTGCAAGATGTATTGAGGAAGGGTTGGTTAGTGGGCAACGCCTTGCTGTTGATGCCAGCCTGATTGAGGCAGACACCAATCGGCAAAACTCTTCGGCGCAAAGCGGTTGGGCACTAGATACTATGGAAGCAGCGGATGCACCACGCGCCGTTCAGGAATATCTGGCAACGTTGGATGATGCGGCGTTTGGAGCGGCGACACCGGTTAAGCCTAAGTTCACATCGCATTCTGATCCTGCATCCCAGTGGACAGCGGCGCGTAAAGGCCCTGCGTACTTTGCATATTCAACCAATTACATGATCGATACTGATAATGCTGTGATCCTGGATGTGGAGGCGACACGGTCTGTTCGCCAAGCCGAAGTGGGTGCGGCGCGCACCATGATTGATCGTATCGCTAAGACATTTGACCTCAATCCCGAGCGCCTCATAGCGGATACAGCCTACGGTTCCGCGCCAATGCTGGATTGGCTCGTCAATGAGCGCGGGATCGCACCGCATATTCCCGTCATAGATAAGTCCGGGCGCAAGGACGGAACATTTGAACGCGCAGACTTTATCTACGATCCAGCCGATGATGCTTACACTTGCCCAGGCGGTAAGAAGCTCCGGCAGTTCCGCCGCACCTATAAAACGCCACGCTCAGGCGTCGATAAAGACGGCTTAATGCGCTACCGCGCTCGTAAATCTGATTGCGACACTTGTGATTTGAAAGACAAGTGCACGCCAAAAGCACCGCAACGCAAAGTAACTCGCTCCATCTATGAGCCTTCGCGTGACGTGGCCCGCAACATCGCAAAAACCACCCAATACGCCATCTCCTGCAAGCTACGAAAGAAGGTTGAGATGCTGTTCGCCCACCTCAAACGCATTCTAGGATTAAATAGATTAAGACTACGCGGACCCAATGGTGTTAGAGACGAATTCCACCTCGCAGCAACCGCCCAAAACCTCAGAAAGCTCGCAAAACTGATCCCTGCGCCAGCAAAACCGCAATCCGCGTAATGGCAAGGCCGGTTGCACAGATTTTAGGGGCATACCAAAACTGTAGTTAAGGCGAGTTTTTCAACAGAATAGGCCGGAAGCAGACTTTGCTCGATGTGACTAAGCGCAGTTATGTTACCACCTGCGCATACAAATACTATTACGATGAATAGAATCCACCAGCAGCTTTTCGCAGGGAGATTTTCTGAACCTTGCCTTGGTCGGATACAAGGTTCTCAGTTTTCAGGTTATTCAGCGACGCTCAGCTTTATTAGATTTGATGGTTCGATATCGATATCGACACCGGGCTCGCGCTTTGTATCTGCGGTCAGTGAGAATGCAGCGATGATGGTCTTGAGACCCTCAATGATGTG
>CALCGO010000425.1 GCA_937901055.1 uncultured Rhodobacterales bacterium | reverse complement strand
GAAAACGGTCCCGCGGTGATACGCACCGCTTCTTTCACCTTGAGATCATTAAGAGGTAAAATATACCCCTGTTGGTCACATCTGGCGCGCAGACCCTCAATAAGTTTGGGCGGCAAGCCTCGTTGAACATCACACCCGATCGTAACAATACTGGAAACGCCAAAAGTTGAATTTACCGTCGTTATGGACATCTTTAGGGGATCGAAGCACACAAACAGATACCCCGGAAACAAGGGTTTGGCGGCTGGGGTCTTTCCATCCAGAGGGGGGCTAGAGCACAAGGGCATAAAGGTGGAAATGTGCTGGCGATGTAAATTCGTTATGGCGCGCGCAAAACCGTTTGGCTTGAGTTGGACCAGGTACCAGGCTGCGGCCGGCTCTCGCTCAGACCTAAGGCTCAAAGGAACACCTTAAGCGCAAAATAAACGGCCAGGTCCATCAGGCCACCCCTTGCTGTTGATGATACCCGTCAACCCGCACCTCAACTAGATGCCGGAGGGCCACACGATCATGGCGCGACAGCGCAGCTTGAAGTTCCTGTAGCATGAGGGCTACCTTGATCTGCGAGAGCATACCTTCTTCTGCGCGCATAATCTTGTCGTGCAAGGTGGCTTGTAAACTCTCATTGTCAATCAGCAGCTCTTCGCGCAGTTTTTCCCCTGGTCTCAGCCCGGTTAGGACGATTTCGAGATCACCATCAGGATGCTCGCTATCCTTAACCGACCGACCCGAAAGGGTGATCATGCGCCGAGCTATATCGAGGATCCTCATCGGCTTACCCATATCCAGAACGAAAACATCGCCCCCCTTTGAGTAGGCACCGGAAAGTAGGACCAGACGGGCGGCCTCAGGAATTGTCATAAAGAAACGGGTTACATCCGGGTGCGTGACCGTTACCGGACCTCCCTCCCGGATCTGTTGCTGGAAAAGCGGTAATACCGAGCCAGAGGAGCCCAAGACATTGCCAAACCGCACCATAGATAGTTTCGTGGCGGAACTCCGCGTCTGAAGGTCCTGAACAACCAGTTCAGCCATGCGTTTTGTTGCGCCCATAATATTGGTTGGGCGCACCGCCTTGTCTGTCGATATTAGAATAAACCGCTCAATCCCAAGATCTACCGCCGTTTCGGCAACAACCTGTGTTCCGATGACGTTGTTTTTGGCCCCCTCAAGTTCATTATCTTCCACAAGCGGAACATGCTTGTAGGCGGCGGCGTGGAGGACGATTTTAACGCCTTCTCCCTCCATAACGTTTTGAACCCTTTGTCTGTCGGTGACAGATCCAAGTCGCGCGATCACTTCAATTCCTGGCGTCGTCGCCAGTGCGCGCAACTCGCGGTCAATCTCGTAAAGACCAAATTCATTTTGCTCGAACAAAACGATTTTTGCAGGACCGCAATTGACAATCTGCCGACATAGTTCGGAGCCGATGGAACCGCCCGCACCGGTAACCATTACGACGCGACCAGCATAGGATTTCTCGATATCCAGGGTATCCAAATCTACTTTTGCGCGGCCAAGAAGTTCGTCCGACGACACCTCTCGCAGGTCCTCTTCGATCTCGTTCCCTGACAGCAAATCTACGTAGGAAGGCAGCGCTTGCACCTCAAGCGGTAACTCTGACAATTTTTTTAACAGTATATCACGACGGTGTGCCGATATTGACGGAATGGCCACCAAAACCCGCTCAATGCGCCCATTGGCGGCAAGCACCCTGAGCGCGTCTGGGGATTCGACTTTTAATCCAGCTACCAGAAGCCCCTGCAAAGCTGGATTGTCATCGACAAAGAATAGCGGTTTGACCTCACGGGATCGACGAAGGGCGGATGCAAGCTGAATGCCCGCGGAACCAGCTCCGTAAACCGCAACTGGAATAGCGCGCGCCTTTGCATATGGCAGCCGATGGAGGAATAATTGCGCAGACATTCGCGTGCCTGTAGATCCCAGAAAAAACGCCCCCCCAAAAATAAGGGGAACCGAGCGTGGCGCCCCAAGCCCAAGCAAATAGCTCAGCACCATAGCTGCCACCGACAACCCGATTGCACAAATGCCAATACGCATAACCGCGTTGTCATCAAAAGTATTCAGCTTAATGCCCGGCAAACGCAGTGCAAATGCTAGAGGGATATAAGCAAGCACGAGAAGCGGAAGGAGAATTTGGCTATCCCCGAGATCGTGAATCGGAAACAGCATACCAAATCGCAGGGCAAAAGCGGCCAGAAAACTCGCCAGTACCAAAAGCATATCCGAAGTTAAAAAGATTGCGCGCTTGGTTGGTCGGGAAAGTTCGGTCAGAAAGGTATGCAATTGAAATTCTCCCACAAAACCACGCAAAAGGAACTTGAATTTACCTGTCACAACCAATGCCAAGCAGCCTCGAAACCGACGATGGAAAATTCAAGCATCTGAATATTGCCAATACGACATTTTTACCATAATTACAAGTTGAAACAACAGCATTTCGCACTCCATATATGTGAATGTGATCGTTATGCAGGCAGAGTGGACAAACATGGTTTGTGCGAGGAAGTAAGTGCGTCTGTTAACTCTTGCGAGAGGTGTCGTGGTATGTAGTCATCAGCAGTGTCTGTCATGACCATCCTTTCTACTGAAAACCGAGCAGGCATGCCGTGGAACTACTACTAGCATTCTCTGAGCGTGTCCGTTTGGCTGCGTTGACCCGGTAAGCTAAATCACCAAACATCACTTGTGCTTCGGCTAGTTAGGCTATCAATTGAAGCGGTCCTACTTTTCCGAACAGGTTTACGGCTAAGTTAAGGTGTATCGGG
>CALCGO010000424.1 GCA_937901055.1 uncultured Rhodobacterales bacterium | reverse complement strand
CCACAGTATCGTGTTTTGCCCCCCTATGATCATCACAGCCGACGAACTCGACGAAATGTTCGCCCCGATGGAAGACGCAATGGATACAACAATGGCTTGGGCTAAATCGGAAGGCTTTATGTGAAGCAGGCGACCCTGCCCTTTGGCAGGGTCAACGAATGAACGGTAGCAATGCTATTATCGCCTAATCCAAGTGACTATCACCATCTGTTGGGTATCGAAAACAGAGCCCGTTTCCTGCTGGGAAAACGTATTGAGGGTGCGGGTGGCAACCCGGCGATTCATCGGCATTTTTCAAATATTGCGAATGGGAAAGCCGAGTTTTCCGATAACTCGGAGGAACGCCTTGTTTCGTATTGGAATCAGGGTGGCCATACGCAATTCGGTCCGGTGGATATTTCAGACGACGTTGCCGAGACGCTCGTAACTCGCAGCCAAAACATTCCAGATGAATTGACGGAACTATGGACCACATCAATCAACAGTTTCGAAGCTGGTGGCCTCAAACTCACAAGAACACGGGCGTGGGGAGTGTGGTTGGCGAACACAAGCCGAACGCTCGTCGAAAAATGGCACCAAGGCGAAAAGCAATACTGTTTCGACAAAATCTCGGCGCTTGAATACGCCGAAGCTCCGTCAATCCAGCTCGGCCTTCGCAAACTTCAACAAGCCAATTCCCCCGAAGCCTTTCGGGATGCAATGATCCCGCTGTATTCTGGAACCCTGCTGTTCATTGTTGCGTGTATCGATGCGGATATGTTTCCGACTGAAGATGGCATGACATATTTCGGGGGCGCGGTTCCACGAGTTGTTGATGGGCAATTGCAACGTCCAATGACAAGTTGGATGAATGCAGTTCGCAAGATTCTTGATGTGCAAGGCAAGCAAGATGTGACGGATATATTGTTGCGATTTCGCGAAGGCGACCACGATACAAGTCGACGCGAGGGCAAAAGATATTGGAGCGGCGGGAAATTACCCAGTTACAATACGTTTTCCCAAATGGCCACCTGCGCCAAAACCCACAAACCCGAAAAGCTCTCGGATCTGGATACGATATTTAAGCTATCCCCGCTGGTGACGTTTATGCACAATCTCGACTTGGAGCTGAGAGCCGAGACGGACGCAATAAGCTGGCTCGACCCAATGGTGATATTTTCCAACTACAGCCACTTTTTCAAAATTGCCAAATCCACCAAAGGTCCGGTGCCGGAATGACCGACACCGGTTTGGGTCAGTCGCCGTCTAGTTGATCCGCCCAGTCATCGGGGCGCCCGTCCTCCCCTCTGGATTCCCAGTAGTCATCGTTATTCGGATTTAATTGGTCCGCCCGATGATCTGTTTCTTCTTGCGTATGATCGGCTCCACTATACTTTCCCATAATACTTCCTTCAAATTAATCTACCCGCCAGCAGAATTACTTGCGATGAACTATACCTAATTTGCGATGCCTGCAGAAACAGGTGGTCAAAACGGGGAACTGACGAAAATGGCAGGGTTGACCTCCACGCCCCACTGCCCCATTCAAACCCCATGATGATTTACAAAATATTCCGTGCGGACGAGTGGGCCGCATTCGAGGCGGCAGGCGAAACGCTTGGCGCCCCGATTGATCTGGCCGACGGCTATGTGCACATCTCGACCGGCACGCAGGTGGCTGAAACGGTCTCCAAGTATTTTGGCGGCGTCGAGGGCTTGCAAATTCTGGCGCTTGATCCAGATACGCTCGGTGATGCGTTGAAATGGGAACCCTCGCGCGGCGGGGCTTTGTTTCCACATCTCTACCGGACCTTGCGGATGGAAGATATTGCGTGGGTCAAACCTTTGCCGCTTAACGGCGACGAACATGTATTTCCGGAAGGCGTGTTGTGAAGGGGGCGTTGCAAAAACTCGGCCTGCCGCTGATGCATCTTCTGGATCCGGAAGTGGCGCATGGCCTATCCATCAAAGCGTTGAAGATGGGGTTGGTCCCGACGCCCGGACCCGTCACCTCACCTCGTTTGGCGACCACCCTTGCGGGGATGTCTTTGCCCAATCCCGTTGGGTTAGCCGCAGGGTTTGACAAGAACGCCGAGGCAATCGCGCCCCTGCTGGCTTCGGGCTTCGGCTTTGTCGAAGTGGGCGCTGCCACCCCTCGCGCACAAGCGGGAAACGCCAAGCCACGCCTATTTCGCCTGACTGCAGACAATGCTGCAATCAACCGGTTCGGGTTTAACAATCAGGGCATGGATGTGATCGCCGCGCGTCTGGCCAGCCGTCCCGATAGCGGTGTTTTGGGAATTAACCTTGGCGCCAACAAAGACAGCGCAGACAAGGCCGAAGATTTTGCCAAAGTCCTGACTGCCTGCGGCCCGCATGTGGATTTCGCGACCGTAAATGTGTCGTCGCCCAACACTGAAAAACTGCGGGACTTACAAGGAAAAGCGGCGCTAGAAGGGTTGTTGGCGGGGGTTATGGCCGCAAATTCTGCGCTGGAAAAACCCGTTGCAATATTCCTGAAAATCGCCCCCGATCTGGAGCAACAAGAATTGCAAGACATCGCAGAGGTGGCGATCTCCACCGGCATATCCGGCATCATCGCCACAAACACGACCCTTGCACGCGACGGCATGTTAAGCGCCCATGCGGCGCAAACCGGCGGGCTTTCCGGTCAGCCATTATTCGAAAAATCCACCCGCGTTTTGGCGCAACTATCGACGCTAACCGAAGGTAAATTGCCGCTAATCGGGGTTGGCGGTATCGCTTCGGCTGAACAGGCATATGCCAAAATTCAGGCGGGCGCGAGCGCG
>CALCGO010000423.1 GCA_937901055.1 uncultured Rhodobacterales bacterium | reverse complement strand
CCCAGCCCTGCGTTTTTGCGCATAGGCATCGGTGTAGAACCAGTATGCGAGTCCTTACCCGTAACGGTAACCTGTACCCATGATAGGCCCTGACCGTGCGTAACAACGCCAATGTCTTTGCCTTCGGCTTCCAGGATTGGACCTTGTTCGATGTGCAGTTCGAAGAACGCATGCATCTTGCGCGCACCGACTTCTTCTTCACCGCGCCAGCCGATCCGTTTCAGCTCGTCACCAAACTTTTTGCCCTCGGCATCCTCAATCTCGTAAGCCCAATCTTGCGTGTGAATTCCCGCAAAGACGCCCGAGGCTAGCATCGCCGGTGCATACCGAGTGCCTTCCTCGTTCGTCCAGTTGGTGACAACGATCGGATGCTTGGTTTTGATGTCCAGATCGTTCAACGTGCGGATAATCTCCAACCCGCCAAGAACACCCAGAACGCCGTCATACTTGCCGCCCGTAGGCTGCGTATCAAGGTGCGAGCCAACATAGACGGGCAGGGCGTTGGGGTCCGTGCCTTCACGCATCGCGAACATGTTGCCCATCTGATCGAGCCCCATGGTGCAGCCAGCGGCCACGCACCAATCCTGAAACAGTTGGCGACCTTCGCCGTCTTCGTCCGTTACTGTCTGGCGATTGTTACCACCTGCAACGCCTGGCCCGATTTTGGCCATTTCCATCAACGAGTCCCAAAGGCGCTCGCCATTGATTTTCATGTTTTCACCGGGTGCAGGCATTGGTTCTCTCCTATTTCAGTTCGACTTCGACGAATATCATAGGTTCGCCACCGCCATTTATTACGTTATGTTCGACACCGCAGTTTCTGCGATAAACATCGCCCGGATTGATTTGGGTCGTCGTGGTCGACCCGTCCGGGTGTTCGATTAACAAATTACACGGGGTGATCGCAGTAATTACGTAATCAAAACCATGTACGTGCCAGCCGGTTTCATCACCCGGCTGGAATTCAAAGCGCGTTACAGTCACGCGTTCGTCATTGATCGTTTGTATCAGTTTGACTTGTCCACGCGCCATTAATCCAACGCTTTCAGAACATCGGCTAGTTTACCGATCAGTTCATCGATGTGGGATTTGTTCATGATAAGCGGCGGGGAAAGTGCAATGATATCGCCCGTCGTGCGGATCAGAATTCCGGCGTCATACGCATCAAGGAAGGCTTGGAAGGCGCGCTTGGTCGGTGCTCCCTCAATCGGTGTTAGTTCTACAGCACCAATCAGACCCTCATTCCGAATGTCGATCACATGCGGCAGGCCTTTCAGCCCGTGCAATGCATCTTCCCAGTATCCAGCCAAGTCACGCGCGTTTTCAAATAAGCCGTCTTCCTTATACGTCTCAAGCGTCGCCAGACCCGCAGCCGAGGCGATAGGGTTGCCGGAATATGTGTAACCGTGAAACAGCTCGATCATATTTTCAGGGCCGTCCATGAACGCATCGTGGATTTCCGCGCTGGTAATGACCGCACCCATAGGGATCACGCCATTAGTCAGGCCTTTGGCGGTGGTCATCATGTCAGGTGTCACACCGTAGTGCGTTGCGCCAAAACTGCTGCCTAGGCGGCCAAAACCGGTGATAACTTCATCGAAAATCAACAGAATGCCGTGTTTCTTGGTGATCGCACGCAAACGATCAAGGTAGCCTTTTGGTGGCAGAAGGACACCAGTGGAGCCCGCCATAGGTTCGACAATCACGGCGGCGATGTTGGATGCGTCGCCAAGGGCTACGATCTTTTCCAACTCGTCTGCGATCTCTGCGCCATGTTCTGGCTGTCCACGCGTGAAAGCGTTTTCGGGGATATGAGTGTGTGGCATATGGTCAACGCCGTTTAGCAACGTGCCGAACGTCTTACGGTTTGGTCCGATGCCACCGACGGATATGCCGCCAAAGTTCACGCCGTGATAGCCACGCTCACGCCCGATTAGGCGAGTCCGGGTACCTTCACCACGGGCGCGGTGATAGGCGATCGCAATCTTCAAGGCGGTTTCGACAGACTCGGAACCCGAATTTGTATAGAACACGTGGTCCATACCATCGGGCGTCATATCAACCAGACGATTGGCCAGTTCGAACGCTTTGGGATGGCCCATCTGGAAAGCAGGGGCGTAGTCCAGCTCGCCCGCCTGTTTGGCAATCGCCTCGACGATGCGGGGCTGGTTGTGACCAGCGTTACAGCACCAAAGTCCCGAAGTGCCATCAAGAACCTGACGGCCGTCGGCGGTGGTGTAATACATGCCATCCGCAGCCACGAACATGCGTGGGTTCTTTTTGAATTGACGATTAGCCGTAAACGGCATCCAAAATGCGCCAAGGTCATTGGGCGCTACGTTTGTGCGATCAGACATGCCAGTCCTCCGGAAAAGAATTCTTTTGACCAATTGGTCAGGTTGACGCTAGCATAGCTGACTAACTAGTCAAGAATTTGTTTGGAACATTTGAAAATGCTCGTACCAGTTGAAAAACCAAAGTCGAAACGCGAAGGTCTGCGACGCGAAACACTGGCGATTATCCTTGCGACGGCGGAGCGAATTTTTGCTGATCACGGGTTCAAGGGTGCCACGATGCAGGCAATTGCGGATGGCGCGCACCTACCCAAAGCGAACCTGCACTACTATTTCCCAACAAAACAAGACCTTTACCGGCAAGTTGTCGAGCGCATCTTTAATATTTGGTTGGATGCCGCCGAAAGTTTCGACACGCAAGCCAACCCGGAAGAGGCGCTAGGGACCTATATCCGCAAGAAAATGGAGATAAGCCGTTCGCACCCGTATGGTTCCAAAGTTTGGGCGAACGAGGTGATCCACGGGGCGCCGATCATCCATGATTATCTGGAAACAACGCTAACCGAATGGACGGATTCGCGAATCGAGGTAATTGAGCGTTGGGAAACAGAAGGTTTAATAGATCCGGTTAACCCGCGCCATTTGCTATATATGATTTGGTCAACCACCCAGCACTACGCTGATTTTTCACACCAGATCGCGACGCTGAACAACGGTGTTCCGTTCAACGATGCGCAATGGGCGCAGGCGACGGAATGTGTGACAAACATAATCTTAAAAGGGATTGGCGTTAAGCGCGGCGACCCCAGTTAATCCGTGACCATATGCGTTCGTACGTGATGTAAGTTATGATCCCGACACCCGTATTTGCCAGTGCGAGTGCGCCGCCGCTTATGATTGATCCTGTGATGGCGAAGCCGACGAGGCTCATGGTTAATAGTCCGACTATTTGCCAAATTATCGTTTTCACAAGGGTTCTTTTGCCCGTTTCCATTTGTATTCCAGTGGTTTGTGTAAGTTTATAGAACCAATATACGCTTGACTTTTACCGGTGGGTATTGTGGATGTGTTCAATATAAACTCCGCATAATGGAATAAAAACACCAATGACGATAAATATGGACAAACGTGAACGCTCCGCGATATTTCGTCAACGCTTGCAGGATGCGATGGTTAAGGCCGGCTTAAACAAGAGCAGCCTGTCGGCGGCCATCGGCGTAGACCGTTCCACCATTTCGCAACTTTTGTCGGACAATCACGCCCGTCTGCCTAATGCACAGGTGATCGGTGAATGTGCGTATACTTTGGGTGTATCGGCAGATTGGTTGCTGGGGTTAAGTGCGCGGCCAGAACGTGCAAACGATTTGTTGGATGTGGCATTAAGCATGCCCGAAGCTGTGCGATCCTCTGTCGATGAACAACTATTTACTTGGCATCAGGAGGCCGCAGGCTACAAAATTCGCCATGTTCCCGCCACGCTGCCAGACTTTTTGAAATCTCCAGCAGTATTGCGATGGGAGTATGAGCAACATTTGGGTAAGACACCGGATCAAGCTATTGGCGCAATGCAAGATCATTTATCTTGGATTCGTGCACGCCAAGGCGATTACGAGATCGCTATTCCGTTACACGAGTTGCAGAGTTTTGCCGCAGGAACGGGGTATTACACCAACCTGTCTGTGGACCTTCGCCGGGAACAGATCGCCCAATGGAAATCTCAATATGATCAGTTTTACCCGTCGTTAAGGATATTCCTGTTTGATGCACATAAGGTGTTTAGCGCCCCGTTAACCGTTTTCGGGCCACTAATGGCGATGATCTACTTGGGCCGGCACTACATCGTTTTTCGGGATTCCACGCGGGTACAGGCGATGACCAATCATTTTGATTGGCTAATTCGTGAAGCTACTGTTGATGCACGTGATTTTATCGCCACTCTTGACGCGTTGGATGTTCGCTAATCTTTCAGTAGCATTAGCAGCGCTACGACCGTCAGGCCGACGCCGAACAAAACCGTAATTTCGACGAACCCGTTCCCCATCGCGGCTTCCCACAAAATTACCCACGCAGGCACCAGATATGTGTACGCCATTACCTTTGCGCTCGGCAGGTGTAGGGTCGCGTACTGCAGAAGGATAAATGTGGTGGCACTGGCGAAGACTGACACATACAGAATGGTGACCCAGACGATGGCGGGCAGGGTGGTCCAACTCGTTGCAAGGATGTCTTTGGCGCCGTAAACTGACAGGATAAGAAGCCCCGCTAGAAGCGTGCCGAGGGTGAAAACCAGTGTTGGTTCCCCTCGGTTTAATTTCCGAACGAGCGGGGTGTATATTGCATGGGCGATACATCCAAAGAAGAAAATCGTTTCCCCTTTGCCGATG
>CALCGO010000422.1 GCA_937901055.1 uncultured Rhodobacterales bacterium | reverse complement strand
CCATCTCGAACTCGGTAATATCAAACTGAAATATAGGCCTTATACTGAGGTCTCTTTATGTAATCAAAGGGTTTTCAGATCGCAATTAATGGTGCATGATTCGCAAATGTGGTTTGGGAAATTCTTTTTACGCTCATTATGGTTGTCACTGACGGTGGCGCTGTTCTGGCTACCCGTGCTGGTAATTTTCGGTTACGACGTTCGTTTTGTTTTTGAAATTTTCCAGAATGAACCAATTGCACTGGGCATGGTAATTGTCTTGTCCATTCAGCCCATCATAGTTTTGCTGGCAGTATTTGCCATTCGCGGCGGTATGATGGCACTGAAAGTTACGCGTGGTACTGACCTAAATAGCCTAGGTGTAGTTGTTTTTCGCATCTCTCGGTTTAACCTTCCGTTAATGTGGGGCGTTACAGTTTTATTCGGATTGGCAACCACGGTTACGGGTCTACGCTTGCTCAACTCTGAATTCATCGCAGAGTTCCAGCGCGCAAAGGAAATAGAATCCATGCGCGATATCGCGTTCCTCATCGAATTAATCGGCCAATTCCCCGTTTTCCTGATAGGTGGTTGGTTGCTCGGTGCATGTGTTGCGTTTTCGTTGTTAGGCGTATCTGTCGCGGCCCAATCGGCGAGAGCGGCAGTCAAACCACCTAACCATCATTCAATTTGGGGAATGGCATCAGAGTTTGCGAATCTCCTGATTTTGTCTCTGGTACTGGTTATCGTTCCGTTTATTGCAACTGTTTTTAGTATTGGTACTGACGCCGCGCTCGCTGACTTAACGAAGTTGGATCCGTTCCTTTTCTATGGTGCACTTGGGTATGGAACATGGGCAATCTGCGCGCTGGCGGCAGGTGCGGCCTTAGCATATTCGCTTACACTTAAAAGTACCGAACGCAAGCATCAGGAAATCCTTGATGCCATCGGTGGTGCTGCGCAACCTGCTGTCGATCTTAAGTCGTTGCGCCAATCCCGGATGAAAAAGTAACGGCGCAGCGCCCAATCACGATTCATTCCTCTTGCCCATACTTCCAACATTCGCTATAGCCCGAAAATCAGTTTTCGCGAGGCGACAGCTTACCGGACCAAATGGGTGCCGCAGGTTGATTAGTCCGCACATATGGAGCAAGAGACATGAAAAAAGATATCCACCCGGATTATCACACCATTACGGTTCAAATGACCGATGGTTCGACATACGAAACCCGTTCGACTTACGGCGCCGAAGGTGACACACTTGTGCTAGACATCGACCCATCCGCGCACCCTGCATGGACTGGCGGCAACGCGCGTCTTATGGACACTGGCGGCCGCGTTTCGAAGTTTAAAGCAAAATACGAAGGCCTCGGCTTCTGATCTTTCCTGCAGTTGCAGGATCAGATACATGTTACAGCGCGTCCCAGATCGGGGCGCGTTTTGCCGTTTTAGGAGCTAGCTGATGGCGCATATCATTGTATTGGGAAACGAAAAAGGCGGCTCCGGCAAGTCCACTACTGCAATGCATTTGATGAGCGCGATTTCCCGAGCGGGACACCAAGTTGGCGCCATAGATTTGGACCTACGCCAGCAAAGCTTCTTTCGCTACATCGACAACCGCGAGGCCTTTTGTGCCAACAACGACATCGAATTGCCGATGCCCAAACGAGTCAGCCTGAAGCTTTCGACTTTAGACAGCCAGAAGGCTGCACAAACCGAAGAAGAAGCCCGTTTTGCCGATGCGCTGGCGACGTTGGAGGCCGAGTGCTCGTTCATCCTTATAGATTGCCCCGGCGCCCACACCCGCTATGCACAGATGGCGCATTCGGTGGCGGACACGTTGATTACACCGATGAACGACAGCTTGGTCGATTTTGATTTGCTGGCGCGACTTGATCCCTCGACTGGCAAAGTACTTGGCCCTTCCATCTATTCCGAAATGGTTTGGAGCGCGCGGCAGTTGCGTTCTCAAGCTGGCTTGAAGCCCGTGGATTGGGTCGTTTTGCGAAACCGGATGTCGACCCTGAATGCCCGTAATAAGCGCAAAGTTGGTACCGCATTAGGAGAGCTTTCAAAAAGGATCGGCTTCCGCCTGATACCCGGCTTTTCCGAGCGCGTGATATTTCGCGAACTTTTTCTCAATGGCTTGACGCTTCTCGACCTGAAAGAAGTCGGCGAATACAAAATGACGCTGTCCAACATCGCTGCTCGCCAAGAAGTCCGCGACCTTATTCGCGCATTGGAACTGCCAGACGTCACCATCAATTTCTGATATTATCGTGTTAGGGCGTAACGACTTCGCACGCTGAGTCTCTAGACGTCAGACGCGCACATGCCTTGCGGGCATCCGCTTCGCTTAATCCCACGAAACGCGCACGGTACATGGTAACGCCTTGCACCAAGGTCACCTCAACCTTTCGATCGGCGCCTTGCAAGGCATCAAGGTCCATCAACGCAGTGCGCAATAGCAATTTTTCTGTGTTGGTACGGTTGGAGTAATTCCCCAACTCAATGGCCCAATCGCCAAACTCCTGCGCTGGTGTCATGCTGATGCTTGGAAGCGGCGCTATGCTGGCGACCTTTACCGGCACGCGGAAGTTTGCGGGCCGGCGAACAGGGGCAGATGGCCCATCTGTAGGAATGCTCAACGAAGCAACAATCGAAGCTATTTCTGTGTCGCTGGAATCCTCTGCCAAAGAAGTCACCAAATCATCAATATTGCGCGCCATCAAAACAGCTGCGGGCGAGGTGGTCGCACTGCCACGCATCACAGGGCGCTCGGCTCGTGGCACCACGCCCGTCAGTCGTATGACCGCTTCGCCGGGTCTTGCCAGGTTCAGCGCTGGCGGACGAATTGTTGCGGCGTGTGTTGGCGCTCGGCCAAAACCCATATCCAGTAGTTTGGCCACTTGCCCATTACGTTGCGCAGTCGAAGTACCACCAAACATTGCGGCAATGATCCGTTCTTCGCCGCGACGTGCAGAAGCGACAAGATTGAAGCCCGCCGCATTGGTGTACCCGGTTTTAATTCCATCTGCACCGCGATACGCCCCAAGGAAACGCCGGTTGGTGTTGTAAACAGTTTTCATCGATGTATCGGTCGTGATGCGGCTGAACAGGTTGTAGTAATCTGGGAAATCATAAAATAACCGCCGCCCAAGCGTTGCCATATCACGCGCCGTCGACATGTGCCCCGAGGCCGTCAACCCGTGTGCATTCTTGAACGTCGTATTCGACATCCCCATCGCCCGTGCCGTCGTGGTCATGTATCGCGCAAACGCCGCCTCGGAACCCGAGACCGCCTCACCCAAGGCCGTAGCCGCGTCATTGGCGGATTTCACCGCCGCAGCGCGGATCAAATAGCGTAACGCAATTTTCTGGCCCGATCTTAGCCCAAGCTTCGAAGGAGGTTCGCTCGCCGCATTACGTGAAATCGTGATCATCTGATCAAGGCTCATGCGACCGGATTCAACCTCATGGAACACAACGTAAAGCGTCATCATTTTGGTTAGGGATGCTGGATGTAATCGTGTGTCAGCATTGCGCGAATGCAAGACCTCGCCCGTTCGCGCGTCCATAACCAACGCCGCATAGGGCGCTGCGCCAGCAATGCCGGCCCACAAAACAAGGGAAATAACGAGGGAAAACCCCCGTAAAATCATTTTAAACATCGAAATCTGCCGATCGATATACTTACTACCTCACGACCCGTTTGCCGGTGTCGCATTTATTTTCAAACACCCTAACACGCGTTTGGCCGACAAGAAAACACATATTTTTCAATTACTCGCGGGGTGTTGCCAAAGTGAATCAGTCTGGTTCTTTGGTTAATTATGTTGCACTGCACAATACGCCCTTGACGCAGTGCAGCATGAGTCCTATATGCAGGGTAGAAATTCACCGGCAAATACGCCGACGACTATATTGGAGAATATTATGACTGCTAAGACATCCACAGCGAAAAAAGCTAAAACTACAACTGCTCCTGCAGGCCTTGAAGACGTGACTGCATTCGGCCAATTGAACGCTGATGCGCTCACAAAAGCTTCCGAGCTTGCAACCAAAGCCGCTGAAAACCTGAACGAAGAAATCACTTCGTACTCGAAAAAATCCTACGAAGATGGCGTTGCGGCCGCCAAAGACCTGGCTTCCGCAAAAACACCTACCGAGTTCTTCGAAAAGCAGTCCGCATTCGCACAGGCTGCGTTTGAAGGCTTCGCTGCGCAAGCGACAAAAATGAACGAAATGTTCGCGGCGACAGCCAAAGAAGTAACTGCACCAATCGGCGCGCGCTTCGAAGCTGCTACTGAAACAATGAAGTCTTACACAGCCTAAATCGGGCGTTGCGACTTTGAGAATGGATTTAGGGGGCGTTTGCCCCCTTTTCTATTTCTGTGGGTAGCTTATATACTCTGCAAGCTAAAGACCGCAGGAATGAAGATGAGCCACACACCAATTGCACCGATCATGGCATCCGATGATGACCTTGATACCGGCACTTTAACGAAGGTTAAGCCCAAAACGGCCAAACCTCCGCTTTATAAAGTGTTGCTGTTGAACGACGACTACACGCCAATGGAATTCGTTGTGCATATTCTGGAACGTTTCTTCGGCCTGAACGCCAGTGCAGCGGAAGGGATCATGTTGACGGTCCACACAAAAGGTCTGGCTGTTGTAGGTGTTTACGCCCACGAGATTGCCGAGACCAAGGTCACGCAGGTCATGGATTATGCCCAACGCAACCAGCACCCGTTGCAATGCACGATGGAAAAAGAATGAACCACTCGATTTCGGAGACTCCACATGGCTGATCCAGCCCGTATTCTGCTGCCATTTGATGATGAGCTGATTGCAATTCCTGAAACTGGTGACGTACTCTATATCCGCCCACCAGCGTTCTTGCCGCAAGGTTTCGCAGATTTTCCGCATATCGTTTGTGAGCAGGGCTTCAAGCCATTTTCCGACCGGCTGACGCAGGAAAACCTGACCGTTGTGCCCGAAGCTGCTGGCGAATTCCCGGTCGTATTGGTGGCGCTGACGCGAAGCCGCGCCGAAAATATGGCCAACTTCTCGCGGGCCTGCCGGATGGTATCGACAGGTGGTCAAGTTGTAGTAAGCGGCGACAAAACCGATGGCATCGACAGCATGCTAAAGGCCGTGAAGAAGGTTTACGAAGTTGATGGCGTCCTGTCCAAATCGCACGGCAAAGTCTTCTGGCTTAAACCAACTGGCCCTGCCCCCGAAGCGTGGGAAGTTGCCGTGCAACCCAAACAGAATGCGTTTGGGTATCTAACTGCACCCGGCATGTTCAGCCCCGAAAAGATTGATGTGGGTTCGGAAATGCTGACTTCGTATTTCGACAAATCCATTAAAGGCGCGGTGGCAGACATCGGCTCCGGCTGGGGATATCTAGCGAAAAACGTGTTGGAAAAATGTGAAAGACTAACTTCACTCGACTTGTTTGAGGCGGAATACGCTGCTCTTGAAGCCTCAAAGGTTAACGTCACAGACGAACGTGCCGCGTTCCACTGGACTGATGTGACCGCACTAGAAAAGCCCGTTGAACCGTATCACACCGTAATCTGCAACCCGCCGTTCCATCAGGGGCGCACAGCAGACCCTGCAATCGGGATCAGTTTTATCACTGCAGCTGCGCGCATTATGAAACCTTCCGGCCAATTCTTGATGGTTGCAAACCGACAGTTGCCCTACGAAGCTGCAATGGATATGCACTTCAAAAGTTGGGAAATTCTGGAGCAAGACCGCGCCTTCAAAATTATCCGTGCCCGCCGCCCGCTAAAGCGGCAAGCCTAACCGATACGTTTTATCTCGAAATTTCATCCCCATTCCCCTAGTCTGCTGTTTCTGACAGTAGGGAATCACGAGGTCTAAATGGACTCCTCAGTATCTGGAAAAACCGTCATCGTTACGGGCGCGGCCAATG
Organism: uncultured Rhodobacterales bacterium; assembly: GCA_937901055.1. Taxonomy (GTDB): domain Bacteria; phylum Pseudomonadota; class Alphaproteobacteria; order Rhodobacterales; family Rhodobacteraceae; genus NORP23. The sequence continues at coordinate 2,342 of CALCGO010000422.1, read as the reverse complement.
GCATCGGTCTGGCAATCGCGCGTCGGTTTGTCGAATTGGAAGCGAACGTAGTGTTAGCTGACAGGGACGAAAAACGTTTAGTGGCCGAGGTCGACGCGCTGCAAAACGGTGCGGGCAAGGCGATGGCCTATCACGGAAACCTTCAAGAAAAGCTAACCGTGAATAACCTGATGGCAGCGACGATCGATGCTTATGACACCATCGACATTCTGGTAAACGCTAGCCGCCAAATCCTGCCATCTGATCCGCTCGTGGACAAGGACGGTGTGTTCGAACAATTGATGCACCAGAACGTAACCGTCAACCTGCGACTGGCACAAGCCGTGGCAAAACGGATGATCGCCCAATCCAAAAACCGTGAAAAAGACGAGATCATTGGAGCCATCGTCAACCTTTCTTCAATCGCAGCAACACGCACTATGCCGGAATTGATGGCCTATTCGGTTTCGTCCGCAGCACTTGACCAACTAACCCGTTCCTTGGCCGTGGCCTTTGCCGATCACGGCATCCGCGTAAACGGTATCGCAATGGGCAGTCTGATGAGCGCGAGCTTGCGCGAATCCCTGAAAGATGACGCCGATCTGCACGGTATCATCGAAGCCGCCACGCCACTTGGTTATATCGGCGAAGCAGACGAGGCGGCAGATGCGGCTGTGTTCCTTGCGTCGAGCAAAGCCAACTTCATCACAGGTCAGATTTTGGCAGTGGATGGTGGGCGCAGCTTGGTCGACACGGTCTCAATTCCCGCGCATTAAGCTGAGGGGGCCCCGACTTATCGTCGGGGCGCTCAATCTTATTCGTCTTCGTCTTCGTCAGTTTCCGCAGCAGGTGTTTTGAACAGGCTATCGGCGTCTAGTTTCGGTTCGTCTTCTTTAGAGTCTGCCAAAGTGAAGTTCTCAAGACCAGTCATGCTCGCAGGTACACGCGGTTCGTCCGGCATGTGCAACGACTGCTCAGTCGAGACAAGCTTCATACGTTCGTCATCGGACATCACCTCGTCGCCACCCATCTTCTTGACGGCTTTGGCAACGGCTGTGTCGAGTTCGATCTGCTTACACATACCAAGTGCTACAGGATCGACTGGGTTAATGTTGCCGATGTTCCAGTGCGTACGTTCACGGATAGCCGTGATCGTTGGCTTAGTCGTACCCACAAGCTTGCTAATCTGACCATCGGTCAATTCAGGATGAAACTTCACTAACCACGCGATCGCTGAAGGGCGGTCCTGACGCTTGGACAGCGGCGTATAGCGTGGCCCTTTGCGTTTCAGTTCGCCTTCAGCTGCAGCGTTGTACATCAACTCCAGCTTGGCTTTCGGGTCAGCTTCACACCGTTTGATTTCCTCGGTTGTCAGCTGTGTGTTGGCAATCGGGTCAAAACCCTTAACGCCCACGGCGACTTCGCCGTCTGCGATACCGTTTACTTCAAGCTCGTGCAGGCCGCAAAATTCGGCAATCTGCGTGAACGCCAGTGTTGTATTATCTACCAGCCATACAGCAGTTGCTTTGGCCATCAATGGAAGCGCCATGTTAGTCTCCTTAAAACAAACTTGTGCCCTTGCCGAAAACTTGGCTGCGCAAAGCGCTATTTAGGTTTTCGTGGGGAATTCTGATGTGTATATAGGCCAGATGATTAGATTATTAAAGACCTTTTGTTTAGCCCTCGTTTTCGCGACCCCCGCCCTTGCAGATGGCGAACCTGCGGGTGATTTCGACTATTACGTGATGTCTCTTAGTTGGACGCCAAGCTGGTGTGAACTGGAAGGCGACGAGCGTAATTCCCCACAGTGCGACGCCGACAAAGGGTTCGGCTTTACGCTCCACGGGCTCTGGCCCCAATACGAGAGCGGCTGGCCATCCTATTGCCGGACCGTCGAGCGCGATCCATCGCGTGGTCAGACCAATGCGATGGCTGACATTATGGGGACCAGCGGATTGGCGTGGTATCAATGGAAAAAGCACGGGCGTTGCGCGGGGTTATCGTCGAGCAAATATTACGAGGCCGCACGAGAAGCATACACCAGCGTCACGCGCCCTGACGTTTTCCGTAACCTGCCACGGGAAATGCATTTGCCACCAAGCGTGATCGAAGCTGCCTTTATGGAGGTTAATGAGGGCATTGAAGCGGAAGGCCTGACAGTCACCTGTAAGGGCGGCATGATTCAAGAAGTCCGAATCTGCCTGACAAAAGATTTGGACCCCAGAGTGTGCGGAACGGACACCTTACGTGATTGCCGATATCCCGCCGACATGGCTCCGATGCGTTAAGTCATCATTGTTCAGGATCAAAAATTGACCAACCCCGGCGCAAAAACGATTCCTAGACAAAACTGAGGATGAGGA
>CALCGO010000421.1 GCA_937901055.1 uncultured Rhodobacterales bacterium | reverse complement strand
GATCTGTTTCATTCGCGTGCTCAGCGGCGCGGGCGGCAGCCATTCCCTCAAGGTCGCGACGAAACGAGAGATAGTCGAATAGCGCTTCATCATGTGTGGAAAATAACTTTACCAATGCTGGCGCGAAGGCCGACCCAAGAACCTGGGCGACGAATGCGCCCGCACCAGGGCGTGTAACAACAAGATCCCTGACCTCCAGTGCTGCCAACGCGTCGCGGACCGTCGGGCGCGAAACTTCAAATTTGGTTGCGAGCTCCCGCTCCGAGGGCAACCGTTCACCGGGGCGCAGAACGCCGCGCAGGATCAGCTGTTCAACTTGCTGAATAATAGCACTCGCCGCTTTTTCCGGCTCTATTTTCTTGAATGGCATAAATCATTTCCCCCAAAATTGGTTCAAGGATATTACCAATTGTGTGGTGTAGGCAAGGATTAGTCATAAAAAAGGGTCGGCGCAAACCGACCCTTTCAAGTTACTGTCAGAAATTTAGCCGTTGGGCGTGATGAAAATTTCCACTCGGCGGTTGGCCTGACGTCCGGCGGAAGAGGCATTCGATTCGATTGGACGGGTCTCGCCAACGCCGTAGGCAACGACACGGCTTGGGGTCACCGTGTTAATCAGGATGCCACGAACTGCACGAGCGCGCTGTTCCGACAAGGCCTGATTATAGGCGGATGTTCCTGTGTTATCCGTGTGGCCGACCACCTCGATTGTGGTGTTCGGATATGTGTTCATGCTCGCAGCAAGCGTGTTGAGGTCACCGATGAGGCTGGACTTAACCACAGCGCTGTTGGTCGCAAACGTTATGTCTTCGGGCAGCGATACGATAAGCTGAGAGCCCGTGTTGATAATGCTAACGGAGTTGCCCATCTCGGCCCGAAGGGCTGCTTCTTGCTTGTCGAGGTCCGCGCCAATAGCCCCGCCAAGTGCGCCACCAATTGCAGCGCCGATCAGCGTACCTTGGGTTTTGTCGTCCGAAACGGCACGGCCAAACAGGCCGCCAAGTACGGCACCAACGCCTGCACCGGTACCGGTGTTGTTTGCGGTTCCATCAGGGTTTGTACACCCCGCCAAAGTGATTGCGCCTGCGAGAGTGATGACGCTTAATGTTTTGAATGCGGCCATTGGAAAAATCCTTAACTTAGAGGTAAATTGCTTTCTTGCCCCTATTTTCGCGTCAAACGGGGGTAATTCAAGCCTGTTTCCGGTCGCATCCGAATTTTGGGCAATATCTCGCTTAACCGGCCTCCAGACGTGCCGCCTCGTAGGCAAGCATTGCGCGTTTGACGGGCAGGCCCCAGTGGTATCCGCCTAGTCCGCCGGATTTACGCAAAGCGCGATGGCAGGGGATCAGCCAGCTGACAGGGTTCTTGCCAACGGCGGTGCCGACTGCGCGAACGGCCTTGGGGTTTCCGATACGTGAGGCGATTTCGGAGTATGTGGTGACGTGGCCAGATGGAATGGAAAGCAAAGCTTCCCATACTTTTATCTGAAAGGGCGCGCCGATCAGGTGTAACGCGGCCTCGCCACCCTGCCCAAATGCTGCCGATGTCCAATGGGCGAGGGCCTCGGGATTTTCGACAAATTGCGCGTTGGGCCAACGGCTGGCCATGTCCTGCATAGCAATGTCGCGCCCGAATTCAGATGAAAACGCCATGCCGCATAATCCGCGTGTCGTGCCCATGGTCAGGACCTCGCCAAACGGGCTGTCGAACCACCCAAAGTTTATGATTAACCCTTCACCCTTTCGGGCATATTCGCCGGGCGACATCGCCTCCCATTTCACGAATAAATCGTGCAGGCGGCTTGAGCCGGACAACCCCGTTTCTTGCGATGTGTCCAGAACCGTGAAGCGGTTGTCGAGAAGATCTTTCGCATGGTCCAAGGTCAAGTATTGTTGATATCTTTTGGGGCTAACGCCGACCCATTGGCTGAAAACACGCTGAAAATGAGCAGGAGATAAACCAACGGCAGTCGCCGTTTCTTCAAGCGAAGGTTGGTCGGCTACCCGATCCCCGATGAACGCAATTGCGCGGCCTATTACGGCATAGTGATAAGGGTCTTTATCGCTTAGGTTGTTCATCGCGCAGTCCTTGTTATTTGCATAGCCAACGTAGCGCAAAGACGGTAAAACTCCACCCGAATCTTGCGCTTTATTAGGGACGCTATGACCACCCACCTCGACTATAAAACTATATCCGAAATTTTTCGGCGTTTTCAGGCCAGCGAGCCGGAACCGAAGGGTGAGCTGGACCATGTGAACGCGTATACTTTGGTCGTGGCCGTGGCCCTATCGGCGCAAGCGACGGATATTGGCGTGAATCGGGCGACGGCCGAGCTGTTCATGGTGGCCGATACGCCAGAAAAGATGCTGGCGCTGGGCGAAGAGGGCTTGATCGAGCATATCAAAACCATCGGGTTGTTCCGCAATAAGGCCAAGAACGTAATTAAGTTAAGCCAGCGGTTGGTAGACGTGTATGACAGTACGGTCCCTTCGTCTCGCGCCGCGCTTGAAAGCCTGCCGGGGGTCGGTCGCAAGACGGCCAACGTGGTTCTGAACATGTGGTTTCATCAGCCAACACAGGCCGTGGACACGCATATATTCCGGTTTGGCAATCGCACGGGGGTGGCAATTGGCAAGGATGTCGTGGCCGTAGAGCGTGCGATTGAAGACCATATTCCAGCGGAATATCAACATCACGCGCACCACTGGATGATTTTGCACGGGCGGTATATATGCAAAGCCCGAAAGCCTGTTTGTGCCAACTGTATCATCGCCGATCTGTGCGATTCCGAGGATAAAACAATATGAAAAAGTACCAAGTGGTTGGCATCGGTAACGCGATGGTCGATATCCTCGCGCATGTGGAAGATGACTTTCTTACAACCCATGGCGTCGAGAAGGGCATCATGCAACTGATTGATACAGACCGCGCGGCGGAGCTGTACGGAGTCATGGGACCAGCTATGGAAATCTCGGGCGGGTCAGCGGCAAATACTATCGCGGGACTCGCAGCACTTGGTGTGCGCTCGGCGTATGTTTCCAAAGTTAAGGCCGACCAGCTGGGCGGTATTTTTTCCCACGACATCAAAGCGCAGGGGGCGGATTTCGATACGCCTTTGGCGAACTCGGACCATGATGCCGAGACGGGGCGTTGCATGGTGTTGGTATCACCGGATGGTGAGCGGTCGATGAACACCTACCTTGGCGTGTCGGAATTCCTGTCGCCGGATGATATTGATGAAGGCATTATGGCCGGCGCTGAATGGATTTACCTTGAGGGATACCGGTTTGACGGTCCGGACAGCCATGCGGCGTTTGCCAAGGCCATCGGAGCGTGCCGAGGGGCCGGCGGAAGGGTTTCGATTACGCTTTCAGACCCGTTTTGTGTGGAACGTCATCGCGATGCGTTCCTTGAAATGATCCGCACTGACGTGGACCTTTTGTTCTGCAATGAACACGAAATTATGTCTTTATACCAAACAGATGACTTGAGTGTGGCGATGACGTTGGGCGCAGCCGATGTGGATATTTTAGCGTGCACCGTAGGTGAGCGCGGCGCCTATGTTGTCAGCGGAACGGATGAGGTGCATGCGCCCGCCGCTGCCTTGCACGTTGAGGACGCAACCGGTGCTGGCGACCTGTTCGCAGCTGGATTCCTGTATGGTCTGACGTCGGGCCGTGATTTGTTGACTTGCGGCCGTATGGGTTGCGTTGCGGCGGGGGAGATTATTGGCCATATAGGGGCGCGGCCTGAGGCGGATTTGATGGACATGTTTGCGGGTGAGGGGTTGGTTTAAGGCTCCCCCAGCTCGATCTTTCGCCTCTGCTCGGGGGTTAGATCGTCGAGCCATGGCAGACTGTCAATGTCGGGTTCCATCCCGGCCAGAACGTAGTATTCTTGCCGCACGACCTCTGATGGATGGTGCGCGGACGTTATAAGAACCTCATCAACTTCATTCCGTTCCTTGTTTCCGATTTTCCAACATCCTTTGGTTATCGACATAACATTTCTCCGAATTAGAATTTGCCCCGAGCGCAGTATTTTCTTTATATATATGGCTAGAATAGCCTGAAACCCACCGATTCTGCAAACGATGTAGCTGCAAATTGTGCTGGTGGACGCGGTTGTCGTAAGGGTACATCAGCTCGGTGCGGTGGGCCATATTGGCGACAACTGATCCCGCTCGGGCGCGCAGAATGGCCTTATGGCTGGTTGGAACTTCTTGACCGTCGACAGCCCGGGTTGTGTAACGGGGCGCGAAATTATCGGGCAATTTCGGAGGCTTCTTCGCCTTCTGAAGTTTCCGATTTGAAATAGTTAACGCGGCGCTGAAACCGCGAAAACCCGTGTGCACAACACGTACACAACCCGTACACAACGCGTATGTACGTTTTTGTGGGTGAGGGCGTTAAGGATTAATCTGAAATTTTATAATAATCGATATCAACCGGTTTAAATGACGGATGAGTATAGAAATCAGCAGGAAGGAAGAACGCGCCGCCAGTTGATACATCGTCATATTCTAAGACCAGTGCGGACCCGCCTATAGCATAGCACTCAAGAATGAATTCACTGCAGTTTATTCGATCTGTGTGGTTCGGCTCTACGCGTTCCTCCGCGTCTGAGGCGCTTGCTGCTTGTGCTGCAGTTATCCAATCGTACTTTCTTGGATATATGGCATGATCCAACAAAGCATATCTTGCGACCAATCCGCGAAATTCGGAGAACTTTTCGTTATTGTTCCTAAATATAGTGATTTCGTGCGTGCTTGAGTACTTTGTTATTGGGGCCACTTGCACGCTTGGCTTGCCGCGCCAGATTTTTGGATTCACCCAATCTAGTCCTGTCCAGTTTCGAACTTGTGACTCAACAATATGCAGGTCTCCAACACATAAAGCTGCATGAGTCCAATATGCGGCGTCGCCTAGGAAACCGTGCTGAATTTGCGCCGCTTCAACAGCACTTTTAGCGGGGTTTCCTTTTTTAAGTGGCCGACTAAGTACAATATCTCCAACCCTTAAGTTCTCATGGTTTGGGATTTTGGGAGATTGAGTTTTATTTAGATAGCGACTGACAGATTTATAGACAGCTGGCCGAAGCTCGCTTTCTAGCGTTTTCCGGCTTATTATTTGTTCTGTCCCACTGCTCGGCGTCCCATTGTCGAGACTGCTCAATTATTAGCTCCTACGCTTCTATTTGTTCTTTATCTTTTAAAGATACAGATTTCGCTATGAGCGCGTCAACTCCTGGAAAGGCTAAACCTTGCACCATAACTTGTTTGCGAAGTCTGCCAATGCCGTTCATTAGCGAAATTCGCCCAACGGTGGATGGAGAAATTACAACATATTCCATATTGTAAATTTTTTTATCTAAACGTACGATTCCTGATCTGCCGTCTGGAGTGACAGAAGTTATATTACCTTCAAATTCTACGGTATCAGCCATTACATCCTCCTAAAGCACTAATATATGAACCTATTTGGTTAAAATAAGGCAAAGACAAATATTAGCGAAACGTTATAAAAACGCCTGTAACTGTGTCCAGATATGTATTTTTTGATGCTGAGTCAATTGCATTGGGGTTCTCTGAACCAAACCAAAACATCAGATTTCCTCCCAAAAGCCGCAACATTCAATTCATATTCACATTGAAAACAGC
>CALCGO010000420.1 GCA_937901055.1 uncultured Rhodobacterales bacterium | reverse complement strand
AATGCGGAGCCAATGTGAGAGGCAGTTTATGCCAGCCAAGCAGCTTAGCCCTGTGTGAACCCGTAAGGGTGGGGACCCTCTTCGGGTCACCATCTTCGATTCTAACGCAGGTGAACGCTCCAACTTTGTGCGTTGACAAGGGGTCCAGAGAGGATGCTAGGAATGGGGGGAGAGAGGGAGAGGGGGGCCGCAGATAGGAGATTAAGCGACAGGTTTGAGATATGCAAATTGCGCCAACCAAGGAGATGATATGACCAGCAAAGCAATAGACCATAAGCCAAGGCAGCTAACCCGACGACAGCGCAATCTGGTAGAGGCGTATGTAGCAAACGGGGGCAACCTGACCAAAGCCGCCGCCGTGTCCGGATACGCAGAGGGAGAGTCCGGAAGAACAAGCGCACAGAGAGCGATGAAGACGCCTCATGTGCAGGCCGCGCTCATGCAGGAGATGGCAACCACGTTCAGCCGTTACGCGCCTGCCGCATTAGGTGCGATAGGCAAGTTGGTGAAGCATGGGAAGAGCGAGTATGTTCGGCTGGAAGCAAGCAAGGACATGCTGGATCGCGCTGGGTTCAAGCCGATAGACAAGAGCCAGATGCAGGTTGCAGGCGATATCCGTGTGCGGATTGATTTGTCCTAGGGGTAATTGTGTTGGTGGGGGGGGGGTCAAAAGTGAGTGCCCCACTTGTGTAAGGGGTCCACCACTAGCATTATTCTCTCCAGAGGCTCTCAAGATTGCTTGCGATTCTCACCTGTGTTAATAGCGTTTAAGAGGAGATTGAGATGTGTTTTGCTGGAAGTGGTACGCCTGAATGGACGAAGCCTGTCTTTGGTGACTTGCCTTCATTGCGGATTGGGGAGAGTGAGCGTCCTGATATTGAGTATGCCAATCGTCCTCCTCCGATGCGGATTGAGAGCGCTTCGCCTATGACTTCATTGCTGCAAGTGAGGAAGAAGTGAGTTTTATTTCGACCTTGCGGGGTGAAGAGCTTGTCCTGCTGCGCGGGATTGTACGGAAGACTCACCTTGCCTCTGTTGTTGCCAAGCACGGCGTTCATTTTGTGACTGACAAGGAGTGTGACAAGATGATTGAGAGCATTGGCCCAGAGGTTGTTGAGCGAATGATTCGGTTTGGTGTTGATAAGGGATTACGCTGATGGCTGATATTCCTTCTTGGCTGTTACGCCCGTTTGACCCCAAGAGGGACAAGCCGATTCCCACCGTTGGCGGCAATAAGTCGACAGAATATTTAGGGCATCACAAGTTAGCTGATGGTGAGTGGGTTGTTTACCCTACGATCTGGTTTGATAGGCAGGACAAGCCAAGGCTTTTGAATGCACAGTCGTCGATTGTGATGGTTGATATGATTGAGGCTAACACCGACTATAAATTCCCCCGCTTTGAGGCCGAGGGCGAGGCTTTGAGCTACGCCAAGAATCGAAGCAAGGGCGGCGGCGCAACAAAGAAAAGCTTGCTGAGTGACTGACTTCAAGTACAAGCCTGACGGAGAATCGATCAAGGAGTTTATGCGCTCTGATATTTTTTTCCGTGGCATCCGAGGTCCGGTTGGTAGTGGTAAGTCTGTTGCCTGTTGCGTTGAGGTTTTCCGCAGGGCGCTGGCGCAGGAGCCGGGGCCGGATGGGATTCGAAAGAGCCGCTGGGCTATCATCCGGAACACTAACCCGCAGCTAAGAACAACCACGATCAAGACTTGGTTGGATTGGTTTCCCGAGAGTGACTGGGGAAGGTTTACTTGGTCGGTTCCTTATACGCATCACATCAAGAAGAGCGACTTGGACCTTGAGATTATCTTCTTAGCTCTTGATCGGCCTGAAGATGTTAAGAAATTGTTGTCACTGGAGCTTACCGGGGTGTGGATTAACGAGGCTCGGGAGGTTCCCAAGTCCATTATTGATGCTTGCACCATGCGGGTCGGCCGCTTTCCTTCTATGCGTGATGGTGGCCCCTCGTGGACCGGAGTTATTGCCGACACCAACGCGCCAGAAGAGGACCATTGGTGGCCAATCATGGCTGGTGAGGTTCCGATTCCCGACCATATCCCGCGAGAGCAGGCGTTAATGCTTAGACTTCCGGATAACTGGAAGTTCTTTACCCAGCCGCCAGCAATGCTGGAGGTTAAGGGGGAAGAGGGCGAGATTGTGGACTATAAGCCTAACGATCTGGGCGAAAACCAGAAGCATATGATGAAGTCCTACTATTCAAACCTGATTCGCGGCAAGACCAAGAGCTGGATTGATGTTTATGTAATGAATCGGCTCGGGACTATTCAGGATGGGAAGCCTGTGTATCCGATGTTTGCATCCGAAACGCACGTTGCCAAAGAAGAAATACCAGTCGCCCATTCTATGCCTGTCTATGTCGGCGTAGACTTTGGATTGACCCCTGCCGCCGTGTTTGCCCAGAAGATACGCGGCAGATGGTTTGTCCTTTCCGAACTGGTAGCTATCGATATGGGTATCGTTAGGTTTGCAGAGCTAATGAGGACTGAATTGTCTACTAGGTTTGCATCCTGCCCTGAAACCTTTATCTACGGCGACCCTGCTGGGGATTTCCGCGCCCAGACTGACGAATCTACCCCCTTTCAAATCTTACGCGGGGCTGGATTACGGGCATTCCCTACCCATTCCAACTCTGTTGACCTTCGGCTTGAAGCGGTCACCTCCCAACTGACCAAGATGGCCGAAGGAAAGCCTGTGCTATTGATAGATCAGCGCTGTCCGACCCTAATACGCGGGTTTGAGGGCGGTTACTCCTATCGGCGCATGGAAGTCTCGGGTGAGAGGTACGCTGATAAGCCCGATAAGAACATGTTTTCCCACGTTCACGACGCATTCCAGTACCTATTGCTAGGGGCTGGGGAAGGTCGTGCCTTGATGAAGGGGCAGGCTCCGGCAAAGGTTGTTGTTGCCAACAGGAGCTTCAATGTGTTTGGAAATAAGAAGCAGCGAAAGAGTTTCTGGGGTTAATTGTGCGTTGTATCCCTGCCTAGTTTCAGGGTAGCGAAATGAAAAAGGAGCGAGATATGTGTTTTCCAACTGGCCCAAGCAAGGCTGAGAAACGCGCTGCCGCAGAGGCACGGACCTCCGCCGAGGAAGAAAAGCGGGTGGAGATTGAGGCCGCTGCGCGTCAGAAGCGCATAGATATTTCCGCAGCCATTTCTGGCAAGGACGTTGCCCGAGGGACTTCCGGTGGTATAGGTCGTCGGTCATTGTTTTCACCGGGGTCTGGTACTGGGCGTGGATACGCCAGCAGGTTTGGCTAATGACCGCTAAAGAATACCTTGCTCAGTACAACAGAGCTAAAGCATTCCGCGAAAATTGGGTTCCCCTGTTTGAAGAATGCTATGAGTATTCACTTCCGATGCGCGAGTCCTTCTATGAAGAGACAGCAGGTCAGCGGCGTGACGAGAAAATCTTTGACGAGACTGCCGTCGTTGGCGTTCAGGAATTTGCCAGCCGATTGCAGGCAGGCATTGTTCCGAACTATGCGAGGTGGGCTGACTTCATTTCTGGCAGTGAGGTTCCTCCAGAGGATCGGGCTTCTGTAGATGAAAGCCTTGATGCTGTTACGGATTATGTCTTTGAGGTCTTGCAAAACTCTAACTTCGCTCAAGAGGTTCACGAAACCTTTATGGACTTAGCTGTCGGCACGGCGATTCTCTCCGTGGAAGAGGGAGATGCCGTTAATCCAATCATCTTCTCAGCAATTCCACTGCCGCAAGTGGTCCTCGAAGCTGGACCTGACAACCAGATCGACAAGGTGTATCGCGAGCGGAAGCGCGTTAAATTCGCTGAGTTAAACGTCCTGTTCCCGAAGGAAGAGTTTGCCTCAGAGGTTAAGGAAAAGATGAAGGGCGAAGAAGAAACTACCGTCCTTGAGATTATCTGCCGAGATCGATCCAAGCCGCTTGAGGAGGTCAATCAGTATTATGCTATCTGCATGACCACCAAAACTATTCTGGCTACGGACGAGATGAAAGGTGCTGGGTCAAACCCAATCATTACCTTCCGTTGGAGCAAGTGCGCTGGTGAGGTTTATGGCAGGGGGCCGCTTATTGCTGCCCTTTCTGCGATTAAAACAACGAACCACACGGTTCGAATGGTGCTTGAAAACGCTCAGATGGCAATCGCTGGCATTTATCAGATGGATGATGATGGCATTATCAATCCGGATACAATCAATCTCGTTCCCGGCACGATTATTCCTAAAGCTATTGGTAGCGGGGGGCTTCAGCCTATCCAATCGGCCGGAAGATTCGACGTTAGCCAGATGATTCTCTCTGAGCAGCGTCACAACATTAAGCTTGCGCTCTACAATGACATGCTTGGCAATCCAGATCGCACCCCAGCTAGTGCAACAGAGATTGCAGAGCGCCAAGCTGACCTCTCCCGACGTATGGGCGCTGCATTCGGACGCCTTCAAGCTGAATTGGTGCAGCCCGTTCTCCGCAGGGTGGTTTATATCCTGAGAAAACAGGGCCGAATTGATATTCCTAAGATTAACGGTCGTGAAGTTAAGATTCGGGCGACATCTCCCTTGGCTCAAGCACAGGCGAATCAGGATATTTCCTCAGTTGCACGGTTTCTGGAGATGGTTGGCGGGACATTCGGCCCTGAAGTGATGGGCATGGTTGTTGATCCAGAGAAAGCCTCTCAATATCTGGCTAAAAAGTTTGGCGTTCCTGAAAGCTTGCTTCGTGACGAGGAACAGCGTAAACAAATAGCTGCAATGGCGCAGCAAATGGCGCAGCAGGGGCAAGGGCAGCCAGTTGAACAAGGTTAATATTGGGATTGACGGAATCAAGCGCAGCCAAGTGGCTGACGAGAAGATTAGCAAGACCATAACTTCCCTGTTTGAAACCCCTTCCGGTCGAGAGGTTCTAAAGTACCTTCGATCAATCACCATTGAGATGGTGAACGGCCCCAATGTTACTGATGCAGAGCTTCGCCACATGGAGGGCCAGAGGTTTATTGTTGGCCTGATTGAAACCAGAGTCGAACACGGACACAGGAGCCGAAATAATGAGCGAATCCCTTCTTGAACCAGCCGCAGCACCAGACGCAGCCGCAGCGCCAGCCGAACCTGAAGGCTCGCAGGCACAGGGAGCCGCACTGCTCGGCCAGAATCGTCCGGAATGGTTGCCAGAAAAGTATCAGACGGGCGAGGACTTGGCTAAGGCTTATAAAGCGCTTGAATCCAAGCTGGGCGCAAAGGATGAAGAGCTTCGCGAAACCATCACGACGGAGTTGACCGAAGCCCGGTTTAAAGATCGACCTGAAACTGTCGGGGAATATTCTCTTGGCGACGATGTGGACGCAAGCAGTGAGCTTGTTGGCTGGTGGGCGCAGACCGCGTTCGACAACGGCCTGTCTCAAGACCAGTTTGCAGAAGGCATTGAGTTTTATCGGAGCAATATGACCGCAGCCGCTCCAGACTTAGAGGCTGAGAGCAAGTTGCTTGGTGAAAACGCCAGCGAGCGCATTGATGCCGCTTCTGCCTTTGCTAATAAATTCTTCCCAGAGGAAGCTCTTGGTGCGATTGAGCGCATGTGCGAGGGCCATGACGGGATTATCGCGCTTGAAGCGATTATGAACGCGACTAAAGGAACTTCCTTTAGCGGAGAGGGCCAACCTTCCGGAGCGACTACTGAAGCTGAACTCCATGAAATGATGCGCGACCCTCGTTACCACAGTGCGCGGGACCGCGATCCGGATTATGTAAAGAAGGTGAATGATGGCTTTGATCGCCTCTTCGGTTAAGCTTGTATCTCATGGAATGCGTTTGGTTGACGCTGACCAGACGCATCTTCCGGCTTTCATTGAATCCCTTAGCGATGAAAACGCCCGAGAGCTGCGAGAGTTTTATAAGGTAGAGCCAGAGTGGGCTATCAATGACTTGGATTTAAGCGACGGGATTAGCGTTGTAATATACAAGGGCGTTCCGGTTTGCCTTACTGGCATACAGTCCGATGGCAAAATGTGGGCCATGTTCAGCAAGGAACTTGAGAAGAACAAGCTTCGGTTTGTCAGAGCTTCGATTGCGCTGATCGAATACTATCATGGAATGCACGACCAGCTTCAATGCAGCGTGTGGATCAAGAATAGCAAGACTTTACATTGGCTGGCCTTCCTTGGGTTTGAGCCTGTTGGGGTACAAAGAAACCACAATGGGGATGAATATGTTGTTTTTGTGCGTTGCGCTTCCTGCTCTGAGCGTAATAGGCCGAAGGAGCTACGGCCCGTAATACACTGATTGGCCCCTTGGGATACCCTTGAATGTGTGTTGGTTCGGATACCCGTCTATCTGTAACTCTCACCAAAGGACTGCAAAATGGCCAATACGATTGACCAAGCTTTTATCAAGCAGTTTCAGACTGAGGTGCATTTGTCGTATCAGCGCATGGGGTCTAAGCTCCGTAACACGGTACGCACAACGCAAGTCTCAGGCTCGACTGCACGATTCCAAATCATCGGTAGTGGCGTTGCCACCACCAAATCCCGCAACGGTGATGTCACTCCTATGGAGTTGGCGCATACCTACGTTGAAGTAACGATGGCTGACTACTATGCCGCCGAATACATCGACAAGTTGGATGAACTGAAAACCAACATCAATGAGCGTCAAGCCATTGCGACCTCTGCTGCTGCCGCTCTCGGCCGCAAAACAGATGCGCTTCTGGTTGCCGCGATGGATGCTGGGGCAAGTACAACTCAAATCCACGACACTAGCTCGGCTCTTGAAAAAGCTGATGTCCTGTCTTTGTTTGAGACTGTGGGTACTGCTGAAATGCCTGACGATGGCAATCGCTACGTTGCGATGTCTCCCGCCGGGTTTGCTGACCTCTTTGCAATCACTGAGTTTGCCAGCGCTGATTATGTCGGCCCTGCCAATCTTCCGTTTGCAGGTGGCATGACCATGAAGGATTTCCTTGGATTCAAGTTCTTCTCAACCTCGGCAGTCGCTGGCGGCAAAAACTTTGCCTACCACCAGAACGCTGTTGGCCTTGGGATTAACGCTGATGTTTCCACGGAACTCAATTATGTTCCTCAGAAAGCGGCACACCTCGCCAACTCCATGATGTCAATGGGCTGCATTGCCATCGATGATGAGGGCATCTACGAAGTCCTCGACAACAACTAAGGAGACTGAAACATGGCTTATACTCCAGCAAGTCTCACCTGTTTGGCAAGTGGATCGGGCGTTAACCTGTTCCATTACACTTCGACAGACACGGCAGCGACTATCAATACGGCGAATTACTTTCTGGCCTCTTACGAGAAGTTTAATGTTAACGACATTATCCTTAGCGTATCGGCCTCGGGTGGTACTCCGGTCGTAACTATCCTCTACGTTAACGCGGTTTCTTCAAGCGCCGTTGACGTTGTTGATGGTACGGTTGTTTCCGCAACTGACACAGACTAGAAAAGGAGGGGGGGTAACTCCCCCCTTTTACCCCTATGCCAGCAAACACAAAGCTCAAAATTGTTTCGAGAGCAAACATTCTAATTGGCGGCGATCCGATTCCCGCCCTTGACTCCAGCACCGCAGAAGCGATTGTTGGAGAAACTATGTATGAAGACATTGTTCGCGATGCGCTGGTTAATACCAGATGGCGCTTCGCCACTACCCAAGACCAGCTATTCGCTACTGGCTTAACGCCTCTGGCCCGCTGGACCGCCGAGTACGATATGCCAAGTGATTACCTGATGGTTAATTCTATTAGTGTGAATAACTGGCCTATCAATTACGACATCTACGGCGATCATGTTTATTGCGATGCAGTGTCTACTGACAAAGTTGTTATGGATTATGTCTATAGACCCGATGAGGCCAAGTGGCCCCCCTACTTTACCCTTGCCGTGGAGTTTCTGCTTGCCGGAGTGATGGCGGTATCAATCGCCAGAGATTCTCAACTGGCATCTATGATGGAACAGAAATCGCAGCAACAGCTTTACAAGGCGCGGCGGTTTGATTCGCAACAACAGACGACTCGCAAGCTAAACACTTCGGAGTTCCTGACCCAAAGGTTAAGCTAATGCAGAGATTCAGAGTGCCATTCCACA
Source organism: uncultured Rhodobacterales bacterium (assembly GCA_937901055.1). GTDB lineage: Bacteria > Pseudomonadota > Alphaproteobacteria > Rhodobacterales > Rhodobacteraceae > NORP23. The sequence continues at coordinate 3,936 of CALCGO010000420.1, read as the reverse complement.
GCTTTCAGTTTGGGGAAGTGAGCGAGTCAATGCTGATGCGCTTGGATACGCCTGTCTATGAATCCTCCGCTCAGAGGATTGAGAACATGACCCTTCGTGCGGAAGGCGGTGTTCGTCGCCGCTTCGGCACCAAGAAGCTTTACAGCTTTACTGACATCGCTCGCGACTCAAGCAAGACGATGCAATCCCGCTTAACAGAGTTTATCTTTTCGGATGATGAGCGATACATTGTTTCCGTTGAAGACCTTCAGCTTCGCGTGTTTCAGGTCACAGCGACCGGAGTAACGCTAGTCTCGACCATAACTCAGGACACTGACACCAACGCCCTTCCCTTCAGCGAGGACTACCTAAACCAATACACCACTTCCCAATACGGCGATGTGATGCTTATCTGTCATCCGCTGTTTGCCCCAAGGATTCTGCTTAGAACGAGCCTGACCACCTTTGAGGTTCAGGTCTTTTCTTTCGATAAAAGGGCCGATGACAATATAATCTATCAGCCTTATTCTGTATTTCACGCTGCGAATGTCACCCTGAATCCCTCGGCTGCAACCGGAACGGGGATTACGATTGTTACCAGCGCTGATTACTTTGACACCACAGGCAGCTTGACCGGATCGGATTACCTTTCCTCTCTGCATGTCGGAGTTGTTTTGCGCTACGGCGATACCGAGATAACAATAACCAGTGTTCAATCAGCAACCTCGGCGACTGGGAATGTGACTGATGAATTGCGCCTTCGCCTGCAAATCCTCAATCCCCTTCGCACGATTGAAAGTTCGACTGCGGTTGAGGTTACGCATATAGATCACGGCTTCTCGGGAGGTGAGACTATAACGCTTGAGGAAGCATCCGCGACTGGAGGCGTATCCGCTGCGAATCTCAATGGGAGCAGAACCGTTGGGAATATTATTGATGACAATACCTACACGATTACAGCCGGAGCTTCAGCCACCGACTCCGCTGATGGTGGCGGCTATGTAAAGGTTGTAACTCACGCACCCACTACGCAGTGGGCAGAGCAGAGCTTTTCGGCCAAGCGTGGGTATCCTGCCGCGGTTGTCTTCCACGAGAACCGTTTGATTTTCGGCGGAACGGTCGATCAGCCTGACGCCATCTGGATGTCAAAGTCTGGTCAGTTCTTTAACTTCGATACAGGTACGGCCGCAGATGCCGACTCCATACAGATTTCAATCGCAACCGGAGACGTGAATGAAATTCGCTATCTGGTTTCCAACAGGGATTTGCAGGTCTTCACTGCCTCTTCCGAGCTTTATGTACCCTCTTATCTAAATCAGGTAATCACACCGACAAACGTGCAGTTCAAGCAGCAGACGCCTTTCGGATGCACCTTTGTAAATCCCGAGTCCCTTGATGGAGCGACCCTTTTCTTTCAGGCTGGTGGGAAGGTGTTGCGTGAGTATCTCTATACCGATGGTGAGAACGCTTACTCTTCGGTTGCGGTTTCCACTATTGCCTCTCACCTTATTTCTTCGCCTATCGATATGGCTGTTGTTCATGGTGCGTTTGAAGAGGCTGAATCCTACTGCGCTATCGTTATGAGCGATGGAGACATTGCGCTCTTCGGCTCTAACCGTGCAGAGAAGCGAGCAGGCTGGACCCGCCTAAGCCAAGGCGGCGATCTGCACGGATTTCAATCGGTTGTTGCGATTGATGATCGGCTCTTTGTTAGCATGTGGGAACATTACACAGATGGAACCGGGGCTGTTACTGAGACCTTGCATCTCTGTGAGTTCAACGCTGATTACTATGTCGATTGTTCAGTTCAGGCGGCTCCGAACGCCAGTGATATTGTTGCACTCAGTGGTTTGTTTGAGGCTGGTGAGTCTGTTTATGCCCTCGGTTATACAACAGGCAGCACCGTCCCGACTTACATTGGGGTTTTCTCTGTCACTGAGTCTGGATCGAACCCGAGCGTCACAACGGAAGTTGTGGTCACTGATTCCTATGGGGTTTACGACACGGTAGAGGTTGGAAAGTTCTTCTCTGTCGCGCTGACCACCAATCCTATCGACGCCACATTGAGATCTGGGGGGCAGACTGGCGACCCTCGTGGAGTATCCGCTGCGGTGCTTGACCTTATCGATACTGACCACGTTGTTGTTGGCGGGTATGCCTACAATCCAGCGACCACCTTCTCAGGTAAGAAGGAGTTTAAATTGTTGGGCTATGGGCGTGACCCTCAAGTTCCGGTAACGCAAACCAAACCGTTACCTCTTCAGATTAACGGTATCATTGCGGAGCTAGTGGTATGAGCCTTCAATTATTTATGGCTGGAGTTAATATCGTTAGCTCAATCGCAGCAGGGCAAGCTGCAAAGGCCGAGTCTGAGTTGAATGTCTTCAACATGGAGACAGACCAAGTATGGCGCGATGCTATTGCGGGTCAGCAAAATAATGAACGGATGACGCAGTATAACTTAGCGAAGTCTGCGAATGTCGCGATGTTCAGCGCGACCAGAGATGTTGGCAGCGACATGAGTGTAGCGGCCTTCATGGAGTCTAATAAGAAAACTGTCGGCAAGGATGTTCGCCGGGTTACGCAGCAGCGTTCTCAGGAGAACTTCAGAGCGCAGGGCGCTATGGGCGCTGAACGTAGGCGCGGTCAAAATGCAGCAATGGCTGGGCTGTTTGACGCCTTGGGCTTTGCAGCTAAGGGCTTCTCTGATTACTCCCAAACAAAGATCGGCCACGTCGATAAGACGGGCCAGCATAAGACCTATGGAGGCTTTCTATAATGGCCATTACCAGACAAGACACTCGGGTTATCAACCAGCCCATCGGGGTTACTCAGAGTAATGGCGGTTCTCAGCAAGTCTTCGCTTCCATTTCGCGAGCCGCCAGCATTGTTGGCGAGATTGCATTCAATGCAGATGCTAAGAAAGCCAAGCAGGCTGGCCTTGATATGGCCTCTGAGATGGACCGAGAGAACCTAATTACTCTTGATCCGGATACAGGTAAGCCTGTCGCTCTATCTATGGCTCACGGCTTTGGTTCCATTCAGGAGGATGCCTATAACGATGTAATCTTCAAGCGGTTTCAGAACCACATGAGAGATGAAATCATTAGCGCGTCTTCTGATATTGCGAAGAGAGCTAACTACGACCCCGAAGCTTACCGTTTGCATATGGGCGCATATCTGAAGTCGATGGATATAGCTGGTGGCGGTGAATACAATGGCTTCATTGCTGATGTTGGCTATGACGTTATCGCAAAAACAAGCTCCAGCTTGATAGCCAGAAATCAAGCAGCCTCTATTGTTGCGGGGAAGATTGCAGCCAAAGAGAACACGGAAGCTGCCATTCAGGCTCTATATGATAGCTCTAAGGTCGCCAACATAGGGAAGCCAGTAAACAATGACCCGCGCAGAGACATAGTAACTGGCTCTAGCGAAGCTGAACTGGCTGGGGTCGCGCCTCTTGCGACGGTAAATTCTGGAATGTTTGAGTTTCAGAACCGCATTGATGAAGCAAGCACTGCGGTTCTTGAGGAATTTTCCATTACTGGGGATAAAACAGCATTCATCAAGAATCAGAAAGCCGTTAACTCTGCCTACGGGAATGTTTCGGCTTCTGTCGTTATGGATTATGCGTCTGGCACAAGTGAGCTTGGCAGGTCTGCCATAAAGCTTTTGATCGCTGGAGTGCCTAGCGAATGGGCAGAGCAGAATCTGCCCTATTCAATCATGTCGCATATAGATGTAATCAACGGCACGAAAAGCACGACTGAGAGAAATGCCGTAGCGTCTAACATCTCTAAGGTTGGGGACTTTCAAAAGGCTATTTTAGAAAAATCAGCGGCTGACGAGGAGGATAGAATTGCAGGGTTGGTTGGATGGCAAGGACCATCACGCCTTGTTGCTATGGTTAATGACCCGCGCGCGTCAGATGATTTGGTTAAGCTTGCCGTGGATCAG
>CALCGO010000419.1 GCA_937901055.1 uncultured Rhodobacterales bacterium | reverse complement strand
AAGTTTCTATCCCGTGTCCGACAACCAACCGATCCACATATCCTGCCGGCAGCGGCCAATTGAACTCTTCTACCAAAGTTGAAAGGTTCGCTTCGCCGGGTGGCCAGTGCATAACACCCTGTTGTCCGGGCATTAGACAAAGAACTTTTTCTGAATGATGTAGGAAGGGGCGCAGAAACGGTGCGGCGAACCCGAATCCTGCAACTATTTGCCCATCGGTATTTGGCCACAACTCGCGCAGGCCTTCTTGCAACGAACGCTGGGCCGAACGACCAAGTTTCGTTTTATAATAAAAGGCTCGAAGATCAACGACGTCTAAATGCATTGCATCACCCTAATCTATAGGTCAGACTTTCGTAAACCACGAAGGAGTCCAACATGACATTGGAAATCGTAACTATCCCCTGCCTAGCTGATAACTATGCCTTTTTGCTTCGCGATCAAGCAACGGGCACGGTAGCGCTTGTCGATGCGCCTGAAGCCTATCCGATCCAGAAAGCCCTTCACGAAAAAGGCTGGAAACTGGACGCGGTTCTACTGACCCACCACCACTACGACCACGTAGACGGCTTGCCGGAGCTGGTGGAAGAATATCACCCACAAGTCATCGGCGCCAAAGAGGATGCGCACCGCCTGCCCCCGCTCGATCTCGCGCTCAACGAGGGTGACACTTTCATGTTGGGCGAATCCGTGGGGCATGTCATTGACGTATCTGGCCACACTATCGGCCACATCGCGTTCCACTTCCCCTCCGCCAACGCTGTATTCACGGCCGACAGCCTGATGGCGCTTGGCTGTGGGCGCTTGTTTGAAGGCACGCCCGAAATGATGTGGGCAAGCCTGTCCAAGCTCGCCGCCCTACCAGCCGACACGATCGTCTATTCCGGCCACGAATACACCGCCAGCAACGCCAAGTTTGCCCTAACCGTCGAACCCAACAACACAGCCCTTCAAGCCCGCATCGCCGACGTCACGGCCAAACGCGCCAATGGCAGTCCAACAGTCCCGTCCTCCCTAGCCGAAGAACTGGCCACAAATCCGTTCCTGCGTGCGCACTTGCCAGAAATGAAGACCGCTGTTGGCATGGAAGACGCGTCAGACCAGCAGGTCTTCACCGCCATCCGAAAACAAAAGGACAATTTTTAAGCATTTTGGGCGACATCACGACTTTTTTAGTCAACATTTCAACAATGCGGCGAATTTCCCCTTGAACATAGGCAAATAAACCCGAAGTTTACATCTAAGAGGTATTGAACCCTCACACTACGGTATTCCCCGTGGGATGAATTTCGAAGGATACGCACCATGCCATCATTCTCCACCACGCTCGAGGCAGCCATCCACCAAGCAATCGCGCTTGCGAATGAACGCCATCACGAGCTGGCCACTTTGGAACACCTGTTGTTCACATTGCTAGACGAGCCCGAAGCCGCACGGGTCATGAAAGCATGTAGCGTGAATATCAACAGCTTGCGAAACACCCTGTCCGAATACATCGACACAGAGCTGGATTCGTTGGTTTCCGACATCGACGGATCCGAAGCGACCCCGACAACCGGCTTCCAGCGTGTCATCCAACGCGCCGCGATCCATGTGCAATCGTCCGGCCACAACGAAGTAACAGGCGCAAACGTGCTGGTCGCCATGTTCGCCGAACGCGAAAGCCACGCCGCCTACTTCTTGCAAGAACAAGACATGACTCGCTACGACGCGGTCAATTTCATCAGTCACGGCGTCGCCAAAGACGCGCGCCTTGGTGAAGACCGCGCGATTCAAGGCAGCGACGATGTGCATGAAGCATCCGAACCTCCGGCTAAACCCGAAGAAACCGCGCTTGAAAAATATTGCGATGACCTGAACCAGAAAGCCCGCGATGGCGACGTTGACCCGCTGATCGGTCGCCAACACGAAGTGGATCGCTGCATTCAGATTCTCTGCCGTCGCCGCAAAAACAACCCGTTGCTGGTTGGTGACCCGGGCGTTGGCAAAACCGCCATCGCCGAAGGCTTGGCGCGCATGATCATCGACGAAAACGTCCCCGAAGTGCTGGCCGGCGCTACGATCTATTCTCTAGACCTCGGCGCTTTGTTGGCCGGAACCCGCTATCGCGGTGATTTCGAGGAACGCCTGAAAGCCGTGATGAAGGAACTGGAAGACCACGATGATGCCATCATGTTCATCGACGAAATCCACACCGTCATTGGCGCGGGTGCTACGTCTGGTGGCGCGATGGATGCCTCCAACATTCTGAAACCTGCATTGCAAAGCGGCAAGCTGCGTTGCATGGGCTCAACCACCTACAAGGAATTCCGTCAACATTTTGAGAAAGACCGTGCCCTGTCGCGTCGCTTCCAAAAAATCGACGTGAACGAGCCGAGCATTCCGGACTCCATCAAAATCCTCATAGGCCTGAAACCCTACTTCGAGGAACATCACAGCATCCGTTACACCAACGACGCGATCAAAACCGCGGTTGACCTTGCGGCGCGCTATATCAACGACCGCAAGCTACCCGACAAAGCCATCGACGTGATCGACGAGGCTGGCGCTGCGCAGATGCTGGTATCCGAAAGCAAACGCCGCAAAACTATCGGCACCAAAGAAATCGAGGATGTCGTCGCGAAAATTGCTCGCATCCCGCCAAAGAACGTGTCCAAAGACGACGCGACGGTGCTGAAAGACCTTGATAAGAACCTTAAACGCGTAGTTTTCGGCCAAGATACCGCTATCGACGCGCTATCCTCGGCGATCAAACTGTCCCGGGCAGGCCTGCGCGAACCCGAAAAACCCATCGGCAACTACCTGTTCGCAGGGCCAACCGGTGTAGGTAAAACCGAAGTAGCCAAACAATTGGCCGACACGCTAGGCGTGGAACTTCTACGGTTCGACATGTCCGAGTACATGGAAAAACACGCGGTATCACGCCTGATCGGTGCCCCTCCGGGATATGTCGGGTTTGACCAAGGTGGCCTGTTGACTGACGGTGTAGACCAGCAGCCACATTGTGTTCTTTTGCTCGACGAAATCGAGAAAGCCCACCCTGACGTGTTCAACATCCTGTTGCAGGTCATGGATCACGGCAAACTGACAGACCACAACGGCAAGTCCATCGACTTCCGCAACGTGGTTCTGATCATGACCACCAACGCCGGAGCCACCGAACAGGCCAAAGAGGCCATCGGGTTTGGCAAATCCCGTCGGGAAGGTGAAGATACCGCCGCGATCGAACGTACCTTCAGCCCCGAGTTCCGCAACCGTCTGGACGCGGTCATCAGCTTTGCTTCGCTGTCAAAAGACGTGATCATGAAAGTCGTGGACAAGTTCGTTCTGCAACTCGAAGCGCAACTTATGGACCGGAATGTAACGTTTGAACTGTCAGCCGAAGCCGCCGCTTGGCTTGGTGACAAAGGCTACGACGACCGCATGGGTGCGCGGCCACTGGCGCGGGTCATTCAAGAGCACATCAAAAAGCCGCTGGCTGAAGAATTGCTGTTCGGAAAGCTTGCCAAAGGTGGGTTGGTCAAGGTTGGGGTCAAAGACGGGCATATAGATCTTGTGATCGAAGATCTGCCCAAAGCCCGCATCGGCACCAAAAAACCACCGCTACTGGCCGCTAAATAACACGACCGGAAATCCCAAAATGATCGAGAGCGACAACTGCCGCTCTCGATTTATTAGCTGCTATTTAGCTATGTCGTCAGGTTTCAGTTGCCCGCATCTTTTTAACGAAGATCGAACCGAGCCAAATCAGAACCAACCCGTTCAGTCCTACCCAAACGAATTGGGTAACGGGAATGTCATATCCGCCACCAAGAATAACGCTCCTGTACGTTGCGCCAAGCTGGTCAAACGGAAGAATTTCCGCAATGGAGCGCAACCAATCCGGCGCTGCCGTAATCGGAGCCTGTACGCCGCCAATGGCTGGTTGGTAGAAGGCCGCGGGAAGAACGACGACAAGCGACCACATACCAAGAACCGAAAACAAACCGTTGATCAGCCAGCCAATAGCGACAGCAACGCCCCAAACCGTCAGCCAGACGGCAAGAAACAGCGTTCCATCGCCAATTGTTAGCGCAACAACTCCGGCAAGTGCCAACGATGCCAACCCTAACGAAATCACGGGCAAGATGGTACGGACCAGCGCTTTGGCTGGGCCTCGCGGGACTTCTTTGGTGGCAAGGAACAGCATAATCGCGCCAACCATCGCCGCCAACCAAGTCGCCGATGTCATAACAAACGGTGCCACAAGCGAGGCTTGGCTTTGCGCTCTGTTGAAGGTTTCGATTGTAGCTGTAACCGGCATCTCTGCCGCAGGCAAACGACCAGCGGCCAGCGCTTCACGCATCGACGCAATCGCGGCCGACATCCCAAGCTGCACCATGTTCGGCAACTGAGCACCCACAGCCGTTTCCGAGATTGTTAAGTGCTGTGAATTCCAGATTTCAAATTCCACCTGCTCACTGCTCAGAGCCGCCTTGGTGAAGTTTTCGGGAAATATCAAAACTGCGGAAACGTCTCCCATTTCCAAGGCATCTCGTGCCACTTCGCGTGTATCCAGCTTGGAAACGGCAAACGGCAAATTGCCAAGTAGTCCATCCAACACTTTGTCAGATACTTTTATCGGTGGAAAAATACTGCCCTTGTCGAAATTTACGACTCCTAGCCGAAACGAAGCCGCCTGTTTCGCCGGGTCAGGCGGGGCCGTCAGATTGAAAACTGAAAATATCAACATAATCGATGTTGGAACAATCAGTGCCGCGCGAAACATCGGATGAGCGCGCAAATTGCGCAAAATATCAGCCACAGCAAGTCTCCTCTATATAGAACTAGCATTTACAAACACTTAGCCGGGGTCAGGTTTTCCGGCACGCTATTCGCGTCGAATCTTACTTCTCGGTAAGTTTCAGTTCGATCCGTCGGTTAGCGGCCAATGCCTCGGGGCTATCCCCCAGCACAACTGGCTGGAATTCTCCGAAGCCGGTGGCGGCCAAGCGGTTAGCCGGAATGCCTTCGCGGTCAATCAAATATTTCACGACAGACAAGGCACGCGCTTGCGACAGTTCCCAGTTATCCGCAAACTGCGAGCCAGAACCAATACCGGTTTTATCCGTATGCCCGTCAACGCGCAGAACCCAGTTAATCTCGGATGGGATTTCGTCGCCGATGTCGCGGATAACCGAAGCAACAACCGCGATTTGCGCTCTGCCACCAGCACCCAGTTCAGCCGACCCCGGCGCGAATAGCACCTCGGAAGAGAACACAAAACGGTCCCCGACCACTTGCACGCCTTCACGATTATTCAAGACTTCTCGTACACGACCAAAGAATTCCGAGCGGAAGCTACGCAGATCAACCGCTTCGGCCTCAAGCCGCTCGCGTTCCCGCGTTTCCAGATCAGCCCGTGCCGTTTCCGAATCCGCCAGTGCTTTTTGTTCTGCCGCAACCCGCGCCAACGCCGTGTTCAAATCAGCTCCGAGCGTCTGAAGCTGCACCTGAGCCTCCCGGTCCGCCTCCTTAGAGGCATCGAGCAGCCCTTGCAGTGAATTCAACTGCTGGCGCAACGCCGCCGTTTGCTGGTTCAGCAATGCTACCTGCCGCTGGCTTTCTGCCGACAACGCACGTTCGCCTGCCAGCAAATCGTTTGCTTGTTCCAGCAACGCTTCCTGACGATCAATTTCTGCGACATTCTCGGCTTCGGAATTATCCAACTTGCGTTTCGCCACCTCCGCCGCCGCTAATAACGTCAACGTATCTTCGGCTTTCTGGCGCTGTTCTTCCAAGGCCAGTGTCATCGCTGTCAACTCTGTATCCGCGTTCAACAGCCGTGCGCGCAATGCCTCTGCCGCAGCCGCTTCGACCAAACGCGCGGCTTCTGCGTCGCTTAAGGTGGCCAGCTCCGTCTCGGTTTCCACAACTTTGGTTTCCAAATCAGCAACCAAGGCTTCCAAGGCATCAGCCTTTGCTGCGGCCAACCGCGCCTGTTCGGATTCAACGTCAATCTCTGCCCGCGCCCTAGCCAATGCCAATTGCGCAGCTTCTTTTTGCGTAAGCTCCAGATCACGCGCGGCGTCCAGTTCCGCGATACTCGCCCGTGCCGCCTCGATCTGGCTGGCCTGATCTTCGGCTGTTTGTTCAACATCCGCCAAAGACGACTGCAAACTGGTATTCTGAGCGTTCAAATTCGTGTTACGCGTAATCAGCCCTGCAACTTGCTCCTCAAAGCTCGCGATCCGCTGGTTCGCCGCATCCCGGTCATTGCTAAGCGAGGCAACCAAAGCCGTCTGCAACTGCAATGCCGCCTGACTGTCCGTTAGCGCACGGTCCATCTGACCCACTTGGTTCGACAATTCGTTTCCGCGAACCTGTTCCAGCCCCAATGCCTGCGCCAACCCTGCCACTTGCGCCGACAGGTCGTGCAATTCCACGTCTTGTCCGGTGATCGTTTCGCGCATCACGTTTTGAATGATCATAAAGATCGACAGCACGAACATGATGACCAGCAACAACGCCGTCATCGCATCCACGAAACCGGGCCAGATATTGGCCTCGGCGCGTTTACCTGATCGCCGTGCGCGGGCCATCGCTTAGCCCTCGTCCTGATTAATGGCTTGCTGAAGGGTATAAATAAGTGTTGCGAAATCCTGCCGGATTTCCGCGATGGAATCCTGACGCCCTGAGGACATTTCCTCAAGCACACGCAGCAATTGCACATCAATGTTGCGCAAGCGCATCCGCGCCTCCGCATCCATGCCCTCGCCCATGCTGCCCAACGCCTCGACAATGCGATCTTGGCCGCCGGCGATACGCTCCATCACTTCGGGGTCGCCGCCACCTTTGCCACCGCGCGACTGACCGCTAATCTGTTTGGCCAGAACACTGATCGCCTCGGCCAATGACGCCAAACGCCCGTCGGTCCGCATGCGCTGTTCTTCACCGCGCATCACCAATTCTTTAAGGCTATCAATCTGGTGCGTCGTCTGCCCCATAAGTTCAGAAATAACCGAGCCATCAATGCCAGCAGCATCATCGCCCCCGATGCCTACCTTAGTGATGGAAGACAGCCATTCTTCCAGCTCCATATAGAACCGGTTCTGTCCGTGGCCTGCGAAAATCTCAAGCAAACCAACGACCAAAGAGCCAGCCAAACCCAGCAAGGATGACGCGAACGCCGTACCCATGCCGCCCAACTGTTCTTCAAGCCCCGTCATCAGATTGTCGAACGAGTCAATAGAACTGCCGCCTTCAGTCGGGGCTAGCGTGCGGATCGTATCTACAACTGCCGGAATAGTCGTCGCCAAACCGTAGAATGTACCCAGCAGACCAAGGAAAATCAGCAGGTTCACAATGTAGCGCAAAATGTCCCGCGCTTCGTCCAAACGCGTACTAACGGAATCAAGAATTGATGCCGCCGAAGACGAGTTGATCGATTTGCGCGAACGGCTGTCGCTAAGCAATGCCGCCAGCGACGCCAGCAAACGTGGGGCCTTCACGAATTCATGCCCCGGACGGTCCAGCGCGAACCCTTCAATCCATCCCACAGCCGAGAATAACGCCCGCACTTGCCAGAAGCTGGCGAAGACACCAAAAACGAATACGCTAAGGATGAAACCGTTCAGGTAAGGTGACACCAAAAAGATCGGCGAGACCGTCGGAAACAGCAGATATCCAATCACGACAACCAGCAACATTACCAGCAACATTGTTACGATTTGGCGGATCGGTTGAGTGAACTCGGGATCGTTTCGCGTGTCTAGGAACATTATGCAGCTTTCCTTGCCGTTTTACCCATGATTTGCGCCACTGTAGAGTTGATTTGCGAGAATTCCAACAGTGTTCTCAAACCATAAATTATTTGCAATTTGATCACAAACCCCCATATGTATTAGATAATTCATCAAAGGCGGGACGGTTTTCAAACGCCCGTTACATTTTTGCAAAACGCACGTTGCCTGAAAACGGGCACGAGGGAAGGATATTACATGCTAGAAGCAATCGGCGCACCAGCACTGGCGATTTTGGTCTTCGCCATCATCATGCTTTACCTAATGGTAAAGACAGTTCCACAGGGCGAAACTTGGACGGTCGAACGCTTCGGTCGCTACACACGCACCCTTAAACCGGGCCTAAACTTCCTGATCCCAATTATGGACAAGGTCGGCGCGAAGATTAACATGATGGAAACGGTTCTGGACATCCACTCGCAAGAGGTGATTACCAAAGACAACGCCATGGTTATGGCGGACGCTGTGGCCTTCTATCAGGTGGTTGATGCCGCACAGGCCGCCTACGAGGTCCGCGATCTGGAACGTGCCCTGACCAACCTGTCGATGACCAACATTCGTGCCGTTATTGGCGCGATGGATTTGGACGAAAGCCTGTCAAATCGTGACCATATCAACACGCGCCTGCTGAACATCATCGACGAAGCTTCGCATTCATGGGGCGTGAAAGTTACGCGCGTAGAGATCAAAGACCTCTCACCACCAGAAGACATTAACGAAGCGATGGCCCGTCAGATGAAAGCGGAGCGGACCAAGCGTGCCGACATTCTTCAGGCCGAAGGCTTGAAACAAGCAGCCATTCTTGAAGCCGAAGGTCAACGTGAAGCCCAGATCCGCGAAGCCGAGGGCGCACGCGAAGCTGCCTTCCTCGACGCCGAGGCCCGCGAACGCGCCGCCGAAGCCGAAGCCAACGCAACGCGTATGGTATCCGAGGCGATTGCCAAAGGTGACATTCAGGCCATCAACTACTTCGTGGCTACCAAATACACCGAAGCTTTGCGTGACATTGCAGGATCGCCAAATAGCAAAACTGTAATGATCCCGCTTGAGGCCACTGGTCTGATCGGTTCCGTTGCCGGTATTGCCGACATCGCAAAAGCCGTAACAAAGGAGTAATCTGATGGAAGCCGGACTTTTTAGCTTGATCGAAACGCTTTCACCTTGGTGGTGGATTGCCCTTGGCGTCGGGCTTGGCGCATTAGAAATGGTAATCGCCTCGTTCGTTCTGATCTGGCCGGGGATTGCTGCCATCGTTATGGCAATCATTCTGTGGATCGCTCCGGGTATGCAAGGCGAGTTACAAGTTGCCCTTTATGCTGTTCTGTCCATCGGCTCGATGTTCGCCGGCCGCGGGTATTTGCGAAAGTTCGGCGACGGCGAGCCGGAAACGAACCTGAACAGCCGCTCCGAACAGATGGTTGGCCACAAAGCCAAAGTTGTAGACTTCGACCTTGGCGAGGGCCATATCGAACTGAACGGGCTTCGCTGGGCTGCCAAATGGCCCACAGGTGAAAGCGCCGAAGTCGGCCAAGTCGTCAAGATAATTGCGGCCGAGGGAATGTCGGTACAGGTTGAAAACATTTAGGAACCTGTCATAATCCCCCTGCGAGTGATTTGTTTTCGCAGGGTGGATATGACTAAAGGGTCGAATAATTGAATAAACAGCTTTTTGCAGCTTTGGGAATGGCTGTCACAGCGATTTCAACGACTCCAGTATTGGCCCAAGACATCTGTGGAACCCACACAACAGTCAAAGGCGACACACTACGCGAAATCGCCAAGCATACATACGGAAATCCGAAAGATTACCGCTATATATTCGAAGAAAACCGCAGCAATCTTGGCCGCACACCTCACATTATTCCTATCGGCGTTACCCTTGATCTACCGTGCCGCGGCTTGTTCGTTCAGGCCAGCGCACCCGTCGAACCCGAAGAAAAAACAGTCGAACCAACGGCGTCGCTTGAAACCACATCGAACGAAGAACCCGCCATAGTTGACGTAGCCACCGACCCAACAACACCCGAGGTTGTGGTCGAAGTTCAACCAACGACAATCGTCATCACCGAACCCACGCCCGCACCCGTGCTGACGCCACGCACGGACCCCGAAATCGCGGAAATAACCCTCGTTGGATTTTCGGATAACCTGCCCTATTCCGATCAAAACCTGTTGCAAGGTGGCCTGATCACCACATTGATCGAAACCGCCTTGTTGCGAAGCGAAGCAGCCAAGGTCGAGAAACCGATATTCGTGACGCATCCGAAGTCCGGCTTGGCGACATCCGTATTGCCCGACAGTTTCCACCTGTCTTTCCCGTGGCTACTCCCGGATTGCGATCTAGGCGAGTTCGACGCCGACATCCGGGATTTGTGCGAGAACTTCACCTTCTCTGCCCCTATCTACGAGGCGCAGATGGCAATGTTTACCGTATCGGACAGCCCCTTCCTCGCGGCCTCCGAGGAAGTCGATTTGGTCGGTGCCCGTGTTTGTCGCCCAGCCGCCTTGCACACCTATGATCTTCTCGAAGACGGGATGATCGAACCTATCATTTCGCTGGAAACTGCCACCGACCTCGCCACGTGCTTTGAAGATTTGCAAAACGATATCGTTGACATCGTCAGCGTCAACGGTTTGACCGCCGATGTGTATTTCGCCGATTCCGGTCGTAGTGATAGCATCGTCGAGCTAACCGCCCTTTCTGCAATCCATACCGTTCATGCCATTGCGGCAAAAGGTGATCCCGAAGGCATGACCGCCATGGATTATCTGAACGCCGGCATATGGGATATGTTGGCTTCTGGCGAATGGGGCGCAATCGCGCGCGATTATCTGGTCAACCGGTTAAACTAACCCACGACCCAGCTAGTCGGCCCCGTGCACCAGCGTCACAAGACGTTCCAGCTCGGGGTCAGATATTCCCAACTCCAGCAGATGCGTGACCGTATTGAACAAATACTCGTCGTTCGGCCCTGCCGACCCCGTCGCCTTGGCGATAATCGTCGCCTGTTCCTCGATACTTAAGCCACCGGCGTATTGTTCGTGGGATTGGTCCATCACATAACAGACCGCTTCAGCGACGCCGCCAGTGTGAAAAGCAATCGAATGTGTTTGCTCCACATAGGCCGATGATACCAACTCCCGCTCGCGCAGGTACGCCATGGTGTCCGCAGCCAAATCCGGCACCACGCGAAACCCCACACCGTGACATTCGCTGCGATGGTCCGGGTCCAGCGCCAGCACAAGGCCGGGCGCGGCGCTCGTGCCACGGTAATGAATCGAACTCATGCAGAAAGACCGGTTGAAACCGCGCAATGTTGCGACACGGCGTTCCACGTATTCGAAGCCCGGTCGCCAAAGCAACGAACCGTATCCGAAAACCCAAAGGTCATTTTGCTGCATTGTATCTGCCTCCGATTTATGACCAGTGTATACCCTGCATTCTTGCGGAGTTGGAGGGGGGAATCCATGCGAAGCCTAATTACTTTGATAGTGGTGCTATCCTTGGGATGGAGTGCGTGGTGGGTGATCGGCACGACCGCCCAGAAAACCGCCATCGAGACATGGATGGAACAACGCCGCGAAGCTGGCTGGGTTGCCGAGGTCGAAGAATTCAACGTTACCGGCTACCCCAATCGTTTCGACAGCGTGTTCACTGACTTGGCCCTAAGCAACCCCGAAGCCGGTTGGACTTGGCAGGCCCCGCATTTCCAGCTTCTGGCGCTATCTTATAAACCCAACCACATCATCGCGGTCTGGCCCGGCACACACAGTTATGCGACGCGCAGCGACACTACCACGATAACCAGCTCGCTGTTTCGTGGATCCCTGATTTTTAAACCAGACACAGCCCTCTCGCTTGAACGTATGCAGTTGGAAACCGCCGATCTGGTGCTTACCGGCGAGACCGAGTGGCGCGCTTCCGCGAAGGAGGCAAGCATCGCGTTTTTTGCCCACAACGCGCCTGACCTGCCACCAAATTCCTATGACCTGTATATAAAAGCTCTGGAGTTCTCGCCCCCTGCTGCATGGCGCGACTCCGTTGATCAAAGTGGCGCGTTGCCCGAAACAATCCCCGAAGCGATTATTGACGCCACGCTGACCTACGACGACCCGTGGGATCGTTTCGCAATTGAACAAACCAACCCGCGCATGACCGCGATTGAAATCCGAGACCTTCGGTTCCTCTGGGGTGAGTTGAACCTAAACGGGACAGGCACCATCGACATCACGGCGGAGGGGTACATGGATGGCACCTTCACCGTTATGGCTCAAAATTGGCGCAAGTTGTTGGATGTGATAGTCGCGGCACAACTTCTGGACCCCGAGTTTGAAACATCGCTCGTCCGTGGAATATCCGTCGTGTCAGCATTGTCAGGCGATCCCGAGGACATCGAGATCAAGCTGCAATTCAAGGACAATCTGACCTACATAGGGATAATCCCCATCGGCCCGGCACCCCGCGTTTATTTAAGGTAGGGTATCGTCACGACTTGCCCCAGCTCCAGCAAATTCGGGTCGCTCAGGATATCGCGATTAGCGGTGAATATTGACCGGTACAGCAACGTATCTTCGTAAAAAGCCGTTGCATAAGCCGCCAGTGAATCGCCCTGTTCAACGGTAATGGTGCGTTTGCCGTCAATGATAACAACGCGCGCCGCATATTCCGGATCAACATTGTCCTCAACCGGCGCAACCACCACCGCAGGTTCATCAGGCGTCCCCTGCAGGTTTTGAATTTCACCTTGCAACGCTTGCAAATACGCAGCGTCGGCCGCTTGTCGCGCTCCGCTCGAAGCCTTGCCATCTGCTATGCCGCGAAAAAGATCACGCGCGTCAATCTCGCCGCTGCTACCTTGCAATAGTTGCGGGATTGGCCCCGAAAAGCGCACAGCTACTTCTTGGCCGAAGAATACCGCAACTTGCTCAACGTCAAGATCGGCCTTCTCGCCCGCGCCGATCAACCGTTCAATCGCGCTTCTGAAAGTGTCGGTAGTTTCTGTGGAAATCGTGCCGCCCTCGCCGGCGACCAAATCCTCGTTCACAAGATCGAACATTGCCAACATCGCTTTATCGGAATAAAACGTCAGCCTGCGTAATGCTGAGGGGGAGATCGCAGGCAGCTCGGTTGCCTGCGCAACACGGCTGCCGCGATCGACGAAGCCTGCGGAAACATAGTTCAAAGGAATTGTGCTGGCCGAAATCGAACCGGCAAGTAAAAAGACGTTTAACATGACGCCTACTGTCAACCGTTGTTGCATCACACTCCTAGAACCACCCTAAAAAGAACACAATAAATACATCGCTTTGCACAAGCTTGGCAGTTACCCCGGAACCACCACACTTAGCCCCATAGAGGCCCACGCCTGCATACCGCCGCGATAATAATATAAACGCTCTGCCGGATAGCCGAGCTCTATCAAATTCTCGATCGCACGCGGAGACTGACCACACCAAGGACCATTACAAAATAGTAAAAGCTCTGCTGCGTTGTCGAAATCCCAGACTCCCGAAGCATCAAGTTTACCCCCAAGCAAGATCAACAACTGATCAAGAAACGGGTTCGCCGAGGAAGGCACAAACATGTTAAACGGAAGGTTCACAGCACCCGGAATAGTGCCAGCAAGGAAGAAACTTTCAACGCGTGCGTCGATCAAAAAGCCGCCACCCGGTTCAACATGGTCCTGAATGAAATCAAGAAGCTCTACTTCGCCAACAGTTTTTACGCCTTCAGCCACGACCATCGGCTGGATACAAAACGGCGGACAAGCCCGCGAGGTTTTCGCAAACGAATCCACAATACGGGCTTCGTTATCCTGATCGCGTTCGATCAAATAAAACTCGCCACCGGATTCAAATTCAAAGAACGGTAAGTCAGGTATAATCCAGACATCCTGCGCTTGTACTGGCGTTGCCAACAACATTGTGGCGGGAATAAGGGCGCTCAGTAGTCTTTTCCAAATAGGCATTTTGCCTCCTTGATGTCTGGTGGGCGATTCTTCAAATGCGGTCTTCATAACTTGAGACCTCAGCATAACTTGAGGATTCCCAACGTTGGGAATATTTGGTAACGTG
>CALCGO010000418.1 GCA_937901055.1 uncultured Rhodobacterales bacterium | reverse complement strand
GTCGTCTTTGTCAGCCGCTTCAGAAGGCTTGGAATACTTCTTCACCCACGAATACAACGAATGGGTGCTGACACCCAATCTCTGAGAAACTTCCTTAACTGGATAGCCCCGCACCGTAATCTGATGCACCGCATCCTGTTTGAAACCGTCACTAAATCTTGCATTGCCCATGGTGGCCTCCTTGCCTCATTTTTAGGGAAGAAGGTGTCTACAAATCTAGGGGCTATTCAACCAAGCAAATTCATCTTGCTTATTAGGAAAAGTAATGCCGGATATAAATTTACAAAATAACTGTATGTTATTAGTTTTTCCATTACGCTAGGGGTCGTGAATGCTCAACTTTGAACTGACAGTTAAGCAACTTGAGATATCTAGTGCAATTGTTGTGACTGGATATACGACAAAAGCATCCAGAATCGTAGACCTGTCACGGCCTTCAATCTCACAACATGATAAAAATTGGTGCCTATCGCTATGACATCTTCGAAAACAGCACCGCGTAAATTGGCCCGATGAAAACTAGCATCCGTCAAAATTGTATCCGTCAAATCCACACATTCGAGCGAGGCTTTTCTGAAACTAACCCCCGAACGATCACAGCCCCAGTATTCATGTCGCAATCCGGCGATCAAACCCTCGGCTGGTCTGGCATATGCTGTGATGGCCAGTTGAAAAAACCAAAGCAAGCAAGAGATTTTTCAATATGCTGATGTCTAAAAAGCGAAAGATCCTTCTTTGGAAATCCGAAGTCAGATTACCAATTTTTAGTTTAACAAACGCGCTTCGCTGTTCGTATGAATTTAGATTGGGAATCTTGATAGCCGCTATTTTGATGCAGTTGTATGCGACCACCGCAACCTCTCAAGAGGAAACAATTGAAGGTATGGCGCGCGTTATCGATGCTGATGTATTAGTTATCGGACAACAACGGGTAATTCTTTACGGCGTCGATGCGCCAGAACGATCGCAGACTTGTGTTTTGGAAGGTAAATCGTGGGGATGCTATGATGCCAGCAAACGGATGTTTGAGTTCTTAGCCGGCCGCGCAAGCGTAAACTGCAGGTTGATAGGTGAGGCTGATCCGTTTGGGCGAAGATATGGTATTTGTACTTCGGGCGATGAGGATATTAATGCGGAGTTTGTCCGTAGCGGTATGGCGTTGGCCTTCACCGAACAGGCAGCCGATTATGAAAATGTTCAACTGGAGGCAATCATTGCAGGCGTTGGGCTTTGGCAACCGGGTGTGCAATTTGAAGAACCTTGGATCTGGCGTCTTCGCAATGCATCCGGTGGCTTTCGATAAACTCGATCAATGATAATTTGGAAGATTAAGGAAATATTTTGGCAACTTTAGATAAAAATTCAATCTATAAAGATTGGCGAAACGGATCCCGCGCCTACGACATCTTATTCAAATGGCTAACAGTGGCAGCGCTAATTTGCTTGGGATTTGCAATTTTGTGGGATTATGGCTTAATCGATTATCTTTTTGAGTCAGACCGCAGCCGAATATCCTACGTTATAATTGTCACCTTTGTTGCTTATTCAGCTTATTGCCTAGGTGTTATATTAACGCTGACATCCGAGCTAAGAACGATTGAAAAATGTGAAGTTGATTTGTCACGTAATGCCGAAATTTCTTCTGGCCTTATTTCGCAATATATCACCGACTTAGACACAAAATCCCCAGCAGATATACCTGACGACGGTAGAACGCTGCTGTTAGAAGCTGTATCTGGCGGCTTCAAACGCAAAACGCGCGTTGGGAATTTTGCATCAGACTTGTTGTATAAGCTTGGCATGTTGGGCACGGTTATCGGGTTCGTAATTATGTTGCAATCAATGGATGACATATCGCAGTTTGACGTTGATACATTGCGTGATGCATTGCAAAAAATGACCGGCGGTATGGCCGTCGCGTTGCTAACAACTATTGCGGGGTTGGTCTGCGGAATTTTGCTCCGCATACAATTCAACATAGCAGATTCAGCTGTATCCGAAATTCTTCAAAAAACTATCCGTCTAACTGAAACTCAGATCATGCCGCAAAAAATGCAAGAACGCCCAGATGTTTGAGGACGAACCACGCCAAGAATTTGACGTCTTTACAGACCTGCTGTTCAATTCATTGGTGGCTATTACGTTTATGTTTTTTCTTTCTTTTGCAATGATCAATCCGATTGCTGAGGCCGGTAAAATTGACCCAAAGGCAGAGTTC
Source organism: uncultured Rhodobacterales bacterium (assembly GCA_937901055.1). GTDB lineage: Bacteria > Pseudomonadota > Alphaproteobacteria > Rhodobacterales > Rhodobacteraceae > NORP23. The sequence goes on along the minus strand of CALCGO010000418.1, from coordinate 1,515 downwards.
CTTATCACTGTTGGCTGGCCAGACGACCACATGGACGACATCGATACTTATATTGAAGATCCCTCCGGTAATATTGTCTGGTATCACCAACGCGAAGGCGGGTTAATGCATTTGGACCGTGACGACAGAGGTATGTTCAAAGATGTAATTCTTATCGGCGGTGAGGAAATCGAAAGCCCTCTTAATCAAGAAAGTGTGTCCATTCGTGGGAAAGCAGATGGTGAATACGTTGTGAATATTGTCCACTATATTGCTAACACACCCCAACCAGTTCCCGTTGCGGTAAAAGTCGAAGCCCTAAATCCGATAGTGAAAGTCGTTTTTTACGACACCATAATGTTGTCGAGCACAGGCGAAGAACGAACAGCTGTACGGTTTACGATGGCTGGAGATGAGGTAGTCGACGTTAACAACCGGTTTAAAAGTCTGGTCGAGCTAACGCGGGGCGCAGGTGGTTCACAATCCGCCGGCGGTGGCATCGACGCCTCGACGGGTGAAGTTCTTAAATGACCATAACAATTCTTACTTTAACAGGCGCATATGCACTGATTGCTGCCATATTAATGTTGTTGCTCATTTCAACCGCGGTTCATCCAGTGATAAAAGCAATCTTGGTTGGTTTGGTGGCAGTCTTGCTGATTTTCACGTATCGTGGCATCGGCGACATTCGCGGGCTTCCGTCAGACGCAGCACCGCCGCAATATTTCAAACTGCATTGGGCACGGGTGATCGAGCCCAATAAATTGAATGACGAAGACGGAAGTGTTTTCCTTTGGATCGAAGAATTAGACGCAGAAAATTTTCCCATCGGTGTGCCCCGTGCATATGAACTACCATACGACGAAGATCTGGTAGCAAAAGTCGAAGCAGCTTTGGGGCGTATCAAAGCGGGCGACAATATTGCAGGCGAAGTGTCAGACGAAGAAACGAGTGATGACCTGTCAAACGTTGAAGAAGTCGGCGAAGATGCCGCTGCTGAACTAGCTGAAGTCAGCCCGCAAAACGAAAACTCCGGCCAACGTGTTTTCGATTTCGATGCGTCGAATATATCATTTGGTGAGAGCAGAGCACCGCAAACGCCGTCTAAATCACCTTAGCGCGTCAGGATTGATCGTTTGACACCAAGCTTATGTAAGCGTCGGAAAGAGAATTCGTTTTTGACAACTCAATTAGTGCTGCAGGTGTGTCGGCACAAATGATTGTACCTTTATTCAATATAATAATTCTGTCGGCGTCCTCTACTTCGTTAACGATGTGGGTCGCCCACAATATGGCGGTTCCTTGGCTCTCTCCGATTAAGCGCATATGTTTAACTAGACGTCGTCGCGCCGCGGCATCCAGCCCGACCGAAGCCTCATCCAGCAACAATAGCTTAGGTTCGTTGAGCAACGCCCTTGCGATCTCTACGCGGCGTTGATTACCGCCTGACAGTTTTTTGACGGGTTGTTTCAGTATGTCCTCTATTTCCATCATCTCACAAACCTCCTGAATTCGCCTGCGGAGATTTGAGCCAAA
>CALCGO010000417.1 GCA_937901055.1 uncultured Rhodobacterales bacterium | reverse complement strand
GGAGACAACGCGGATCAGGCGGCTGGTATCGCGATCATTCGCAAGGCACTTCAAGCGCCTCTAAGCCAGATTGCCGAAAATGCTGGTGTCGATGGATCGGTCGTTGCTGGCAAGATCGTCGAGAATTCCAGCAAGACGTTTGGCTACGACGCACAGTCGGCGCAATACAGCGACATGTTGAAGGCCGGTGTCATCGATCCGACTAAAGTTGTTCGGATAGCACTTGAGTATGCTGCATCTGTGGCAGGCTTGCTGATAACGACCGAAGCGATGGTTGCGGATAAACCAACCAAGGCCGGTGGCAATAGCATGCCTGATATGGGTGGTATGGGCGGCATGATGTAAATTGCGACTTACTGGCCCGCAGGCAAATGCTTGTGGGCCAACCTATGTTCTTCAATGCACGCGCGATTTGAAGTCAATCCTGCTCAGGGACAGACCCAAGTCTTACTAAAAATGTAGGATCTCCGACTTCGCCGGAACTCTGATCTTCTATCACCATATAGGCGTCAGCACCGACGCAACTTTCCGCGCGATATTCCCGTTCTGCCCGCTCTTGAGCTTCATGAGGTGTAGAATATCGCAACTGCTTGTCGATTTGAAGGCTGCCCTGCTGGCCGCGTGCAGTCGTCTTGGCACTGTATGTCTGGCAGACATAGTGAACCTTTGTGCCGGACTCTTCTGTTTCGCTCATCGGGTCTTCCAAATCTAAATCGTGACGTTTTGAGAAACGTCCCGGACGCCGCCCGTGCCAAGGTGTGCAACCAAGTCAAGCTGAATACTTCAGACGGACGAAATCCGAAACGGTATGACTACTTTATCTTCTTTCCGCCAATAGCGAGCGCAGGTTTGCCATCCAGGGAATTGGCCGTTGCAGAAACCTTTGGTTTCTCTTGCTTGGGCTTTTTGGCTTCTTTGTTGCCACGCTTGCTGTTGTTGCCTTTGGCCATGATTGGTCCTTTCAAATGCAGTGATCCTGTGCCGGGATGGCAAGGACATCACTGCGCTGTACACCGCGCGCCAGATTTGCGGCGCAGGGCGGTAAATGCATCAGACGTGCGTCTGTGGAGCCGCCTTTTCCGCAGCCTCGTCCAGCGCCTTTTGTTGGCTGCGGGATATGGTGGTAACAGGGCTGCCAAACATAGTATTTGCAGCGGCAAAGTCTTTGGCTGTGTCAATCTCGGTCCAGTTTAGACCGCTGATATCAAGAGCATGGAACTGCGTCCCTTTGTTGACCAATTGCGCGTAAGCCGCCTCGTAATACGCCTGAAGGTTTTCACGGCTCTCCATCATTTCCGAAAGCTCTGTGAATAGCAGTGCGCCCGTTCCGGCGCTGATCTTTTCAATGCCGATAGATTCTCCTAACGCGCGCTTCGGATCGACGGACTTGCCAATTTCAAGAACCTGCATCTGATCGTTTGCGACGACCTTAACTTCTTCGTCCTCAAGCGCGATGTTGCGGTCGATACACAAGACGTTTTCGTGGTCGCTGTCCAAAACCTGGCGCAGGATTTTGATATCAAACACAACGTCCGCATCAAATTTCACATACTCAGATGTGCCAATCGCTTTGGCCGCCAGCATCAGGGAGTAGCCTGTGTTCGTCTCGCGGTATCGGTCGTTAATCACATAGGTGACACGGATACCGCGAAACGTCTTGTCCACAAACTTCTTTATCTCGTCCGCTCGGTGCCCCAGCACGAGAATAAATTGTGACATCCCGCAGCTAAGGCAATTGCGGATCATACGTTCGAGAATGATAGACCCGCCCACC
>CALCGO010000416.1 GCA_937901055.1 uncultured Rhodobacterales bacterium | reverse complement strand
GGGGAGCAGTGGGTTAGGGAGGAAGTTCGCGTCTTGCGTAACATCGTTCACAACAACGCCTTCTTGGGTACGGGCAGCGCGTGCAACCAATGATTGCTCGCGGTCGAGCGGAATGCTCAAGCCTTGCGTCACCATTTTGCGCCCAACTTCGCCTGCGCCTGATGTCAGATCCAAGCTGTCACCTGCATCGTTCAGCAGGTAGATATGAGCGTGATAAAGGCCGAAGGAGTTTTTCGAGAGATCAACGATTTCTTGGAGAAGATGATCTTTGTCTGTAATTGTCGCGGTTGCAATACCCACTTTAGCAACCACACTAAGGTCGGTCGCAACCTTTTGGGATGTTTCGTACTGCAGCAGGTTTTGCATCGCGACCGCGATCTGGGATGCCAGTGTTGATTGGATATTGGCATCATCTGTGCTGAAGGCATCTAGGTGTTCAGATTGCACATCTAGAACTCCCATGAGACGATCACCTACGAGTAGCGGAATCGCCATTTCAGCTTGAGTTTCGGGCAGTAGAGGGTTGGGTAACCAGTCTGGAGAGTTTCGAACGTCATTGATAATAATTGGCTTGCGTTCACGTGCGCAGCGGGCCACAATTGAGCTTTCAAGGTTAAAGGCGATCGTGCTTGTTCCGTGTGTGCCCTCATGTTCATCCCCTTCGCGGTAGCCACAAGCGATAATTCTCAATTCATCCCCAACATCTTCTTCGTGGAAGGTAAATACATGCGCATGATAGAGACCAAAGCCGCGCTGGGTTAGGTGTACCATTTGGGCAAGCATTTCGTCCATTTCCTGAACGGACGCGATTTCCGTTGCGATTTCTGCAACGACAGCTTGATCTTTTGTACGGGCGGCAACACGATCTTCGAGTGTTCTCACATTTTCTTCGATTTGCGCAGCCATTGAATTGAACGTTGTTGCGAGCACACCTAGCTCGTCATCGCTTTCTACTTTAGCGCTTTGTGTGAAATCACCGGCTGCAATCGCATTTGCTGAGGCCGTCAATGTGCTAATCGGACGGAGTGTGCGCCCAGCGATTAGATAGAAGCCAACGCCAACGGCGAGTAGCGACGCGAGCAAGATACCGATTGAGATAAAAATTTGCTGGCGTTGCTGCGTTAGAATTTCGGTGTGATCTGAGATAATGTCGAGAGTGCCGATGACCTTTCCTGAAAAGTCGACAAGAGGCACTGTGTCTACAGCGTATTCGTTATTGTCAATGGTTAAGTGTGTTAGCGCATGTGTGCCCGCTAAGGCTTGAATATAATTATTTTCGTCTGCCAGAAACGGATTTGCGAGCGTGGTCGCTAGCAGGAATATTTGATCGCTTTTTATGGAAGAGAAAGCCTCGGGAGGTGAAAGAGTTGCGATCTCGGCCGCTTCCTTGCTGATGCTTAATTGAAAATCGTAGCCAAATTCATCTTTGAGCGTGCTAAGTAGTGTTTGATCAACATTAAGTCCGAATTCTACGGTGCCAATATGTTCTCCCTGATACTTGACTGGAGAGACACCGCGAATACCAAGACCGCCGCGGCCAACTTCTAATCCTGAAATAACTCGTTTTTCCTCATTTGCTTCTAAAACAGTAAGACGAAAAGTTGAAAGATCGTCACCATAGTTGTCGAGATTGTGTAATCGCAGGAAGGATGTTGCAGGTGGGAGATGGAACTGATGTTGGGGAACACCGAAGCGACCGTCAAGCCCTTCGTAGCTAGGTAGTGTCAACTCGATTAGACGATCGCGGTCTTGTTCTGCAAATGTTTTTTGGATATCTATATTTTGAGCGGTTTGAATGGCAAGCGCAACTGCGAAATCTTCATCACTGGAGATGCGAGCAAGAAAGATATCGTGCATGGTTTTAAGACGGCCTTCCTCATCTGCATCAAATTGCTGAATACTAATAAAACCGTTATAACCAACGATTGCGCTAATAAGCAGAGCGATAAAAAGCAGTGTTGGTACAAGTAGTTTCGTTCGTACATTGCCGCGCGTAAGCGCGCGCTGGATAATGATAAAAAGAAGGGCTATTCCCAAAATAACCGTAACAATTGGGGAAGCCGTCAACATGAACGCAGAAATCAAACGCCATGTCGGATCTATGATCCTGGCAGCGATGGGGATCAGTAATACGACAGCAGTATTTATCCATGCTGCACGTCGTGATTCTTTGACCATACCAAAAGTGATAATAAAATAGGCTGTGACCAAGATAAAGCCAATGGATACAAGGCTGAAGTCAGCGAGAACCCAGGCCGCGAATGCAGGTGCGATCCAATCCGTTGTGAACAGAATCCAGCCGCCTCTTCTTAGCTGCCCTCGCCGGATTAGGTTCGTAGCGATCAAGGCACCAATTACAGCACTTAAGGCCAACAGTATGATCGCGTATGCCTGCCAGGCGCCCTTGGTTTGGATCGCTAAATAAACACCAAGTGCGACAAAGGCCAAGTGGTTTCCTGCCAAAGTCTGGCTTAGGGAAGCTACCTGGCGGATGGTTTTGTCTTGGGGAAGGGGTGAGCGCTCAAATTCACTCATGGTTATGACTCCATTCTTCTAACCTGATTGCAAAGATGGTGGAACGATCGTGTTTTAGCAGAACATGCAAAAAAAAACAGCATAGGTCACTTTGCCTCTTCAGATTGAAAATTTGTTTGCGTATGAGAGTTTTTTTGTCAAAATACTCTCTGTTTTCTTCTATAGGCAACTTGAAATATTATACAAGTCTATACAAGATTC
>CALCGO010000415.1 GCA_937901055.1 uncultured Rhodobacterales bacterium | reverse complement strand
AAAGGCTTGGCGATTGCGGTTAGCCTTGCTGTGTTGGCTGGCGGGTTCGGCGTTTATCAACAGCTTGGCGTGCAAGGTATGCCGGATTTCCCGTTGGTGGACCGCCTTAATTCGCGCCCAACACAAGCCGTCGCCGAAAAAGCGGCCGCGCAGGAAGCGGCCGGATTGCCGGATATCATTCAGATCGACCCAAAGCATCTTGAGCTGGTTGAACAACTGCAAGCCGTTCTTAAGGATCGGCCCGATGATTTGCGCGGGCATCAGATGTTGGCAGACAACCTCGCCCAGCTTGGCAAATATGCCGAAGCGCGCATCGCGCAGGATACGGTGATGCGAATTCTGGGGGACGATGCAACGGCCGCGAATTACGCGGCGCACGCTGAAATCATGATCGTCGCTGCGGACTGGTATGTGTCCCCTGCCGCGGAAGAGGCTTTGGCGCATGCTTTCCAGATCGATCCAGCGAACAAGTTGGCACGGTATTACGCCGGGGTTTTGATGATCCAGCGGCAAGACTACGCACAAACCTATACGCTTTGGAACGGGTTGCTTGAAGAAGGTCCCGCGGATGCGCCATGGATCGCCGTGATCGAAAGCCAGATTGAAGCCGTCGCAGCCGAGGCAGGGATTACGCCATCGTCCCTGAATGGCCCCTCGGCCGATCAGGTCAACGCCGCGGGTGACATGAGCGACGAGGAGCGCAACGAGATGATCGGCGGCATGGTTGCCCAGTTAAGCGAGCGTTTGGCAACCGAAGGCGGTACAGCCGAAGAATGGGCGCGGCTTATTCGTGCGTATGGGGTTTTGGGCGAAACGGGCAAGGCCTCGGAAATCTGGAATGAGGCGAAAGAGGTGTTTGCCGCCAGCCCTGATGACATTGCGCTACTTCTGGAAGCCGCACGAGACGCGGAAGTTTCCGCACGATGAGCGAAGTTTTCGACGAAGTCGAAGGATTTGCCGCCGCGTTGCCGCCTATGTCAGCCCTGATGGGGTTAGACTTGGGAACAAAAACCATCGGAGTCGCGGTCTCGGATACTTTTCGTAGCGTATCAACGCCATTGGAAACCGTCCGGCGGAAAAAATTCGGGGTTGATGCTGCGCGCCTGATCGAGCTGATCGCCGAGCGAAATATCGCAGGGGTGGTGTTGGGCTTGCCGTTCAATATGGATGGTTCCGAGGGGCCGCGATGCCAATCGACACGCGCGTTTGCGCGGAACTTGGCACGTTTGGTTGATGTTCCGATCACGTTTTGGGACGAACGCCTGTCCACCGTCGCCGCTGAACGTGCGCTGTTGGAGGCGGATACGTCGCGAAAGCGTCGCTCGGAGGTTATTGATCATGTGGCGGCTGGATATATCCTGCAAGGACTGCTGGACCGGCTGGCGCATTTAAGGTGAGCGATATGGAATTGGACGAGGTTTGGAAACGCGACGAGGTGGATTCACCTTGTGTTAAGATTTGCGTCATTCATCCGGCATCGGGCCTTTGCATAGGATGTTTTCGAACAACTGACGAGATTGCCGGTTGGTCTGCGATGGAACCGAAAGCCCGCCGAACCCTTGTGGCAAAATTGCCAGATCGGGAAAAACTTATCGTGACGCGCCGAAAAAAGCGTGGACATTCGTAAACGAATTGTTAAGATTCAACGAGTAGTGTTTGAGACTTCTGTAACGATGTAAAAATTTTCATCGCGAAGCGGCGCCTTGGGGCAGCGGTTACTTCAGAAAGTTGAGCTGATAAATGCAAATATGGGCACTAATACTAATACTATATTTTTTAGGGGCCTTTCTGCTGCGCGAAAACTTTTCCGCGCTGTTTCTGGATTCCGGCGGAGCGTGGTGGGTGGCGCTGATTGCCATTGGTTTGGTTGCCACGGCGTTCGCGGGCTCAATTCGAAATCTGTTGGGGTCGTTGTCGGAGGAACGTCACCGCGCCATGTTTGCATTAGCGGCGCTGTTTTGCATCGGCGGTATTGAATTCATTAACGTCGAAAGAACTATGCTGGCCGAACAAAGAATGGCGGAAACGGCGGCGCTTGCTATTGTTGGCCAAGAAGTCTCGATCAACCGTTCTTGGGATGGTCATTTCAGAGTAATCGCGCAGGTTAATGGACGCGATGTTGGTCTGATGGTTGATACCGGCGCTTCACTGGTACTGCTGCGCCACGACGATGCGTTGCGCCTTGGCATTCCACTGAACGAGCTCGTGTATTCGACACCGCTTACCACGGCGAACGGCAAATCCTATGTCGCGACATATTATATCCCGGACCTCACGATTGGCGATGTGACGATACACAACGTCAAGGCTGCGGTCGCACAGGAAGGCGCGTTGCATTCTTCGTTACTGGGAATGAGTTTTCTGGAAAAACTGGACGAGACAGTTATTCAGAAAGGCCGGATGATCCTGCGGAAATAGGCAGGGCTACCCCCAAATTGCTTTTCTAAGCATGTTCAACGCCATCAACATAATGAAAAACGCGAACGCTGTTTTTAGGGGCTTCGGATTCATTGCATGTGCCATTTTCACACCAAGCGGCGCCGTTAGCAGGGTCATCGACACCACGATTGCGAAGGCTGGTAGGTTTACCAGACCAACAGTTAACGGCGGCTTAATTGGCATATCCCAACCGATCATCAAAAACCCAATAACGGACGGGACTGCGATAATAACGCCGAACCCTGCCGACGTTGCGATGGCGCGGTGGATGGGTTGGTTGTAAAGGGTCATCAAAG
>CALCGO010000414.1 GCA_937901055.1 uncultured Rhodobacterales bacterium | reverse complement strand
TCACACGGCATTTACCGGGCGCCAAATCCAGCTCGTCATGGAAAACGGTGATATCTGACGGCTCCAGCTTGAAGAACCGCATCGCCTCGCCGACAGACTGGCCGGACAGGTTCATGAATGTCTCCGGCTTCAGCAATATAACTTTTTCGCGGCCCAAACGCCCCTCGGTCAGTTTTCCCTGAAACTTCGACCGCCAAGGCGCAAAATTATGGTCGGACGCGATCTGGTCCAGCGCCATAAACCCGATGTTGTGCCGATTACCCGCATATTTCAAACCGGGATTCCCGAGGCCAACGAATAGTTTCATCAAACAGTTCCTTAAAACGAAAAACGCGCCACCCGAGGGCAGCGCGTATTCTTTAGCATAAAGATTTGGGGGTGGGAATTACTCCTCGCCGCCCTCAGCATCTTCACCGACAACTTCTACTTCGTCGACTGCTGTTTCGTCTTCTTCGACCTCTTCTTCAGCACCACGTGGCGCTGCGATGCTGGCGATAACGAAGTCACGATCCGTAATCATCGGACGTGTGCCTTCAGGCAACGTGATGTCGGACATATGGATTGTGTCACCCATTTCAACTTCGAGCAGATCCACTTCGAGGTGGTCAGGAATGTTGTTTGCTGTAACCTTAAGCTCAACTTCGTTACGAACAATAACCAGTGTACCACCAGCTTTCAGACCAAGCGAATCTTCCTCGTTCAGGAATGTCACAGGAATCTGTAGGTTAATACGGGATTTACCGGACAAACGCAGGAAGTCTACGTGGCGGGGCAGGTCTTTAACGACGTCGCGCTGAACGCCACGACAGATCACGCGTTGCTCTTTGCCATCGACAACGAGCGTCAAAAGGGTAGCCATGAAGCCACCTGCTTTAAGCATTTTGAAAAGTTCGTTGAACTTAACTGTGATCGCGACGGGCTCTTCGCCGCCACCATAAATTACTCCGGGCACTAGGTTTTCACGGCGTGCTGCGCGGGCGGCCCCCTTGCCAGTTCCTGCGCGTACCGAAGCTGCGAGAGTTGTGTTCTCAGCCATTGGGAATTCTCCTAAAATTAAATACCGGCGATCCTCCAAGGGTGTAAGCGCCGAACGAAGTTGGCCGTATAGGAGGTTTTGGCAGGGATGTGAAGGGGATTCGTTGCTTATGTAGGTAAACACAAGATTAAGGTATCCACCGTACGGGACAAAGTCCCGGACAGCGCCCGATCCGCCCCCACGGGCGGGCGATGTCCTGTCATTGGTGTATTGTGTTTAGCAATACAACTAATAAGGTGGCCCGAAATGTTTTATAGGGAAATGGGCACTTCACACCAAGTTAATTGCTGCTGATAACTCTGAAATGACCATTGGAAAGAATGCAAAATGAGATCGCCGTCAGCCATTGGAGTATATCTATTCGTAATTTTTGGACTTATTTGTGGAACCGTTGCCATAAAATTTTTTCCACAAAATGCTCGAAGTGATATTGAATTTAACACCATGTCAGAGCGACTCGGACACAAAGTCAGATATGCGGCTTGGCAAGTAAGTGATGAGATTTTGGATCTAGTTGTATTGGCTGATACCGGCAAGGGATTGGACCACACCATAATTGTCCCCCAAAACTTAGAGGTAGCCGTTTCCGAATTGGATACACTCGTTTTGTTTCTGGATGGATGGGAAGATATTAATAATTTTCCATGGGCTGCAAGGTTGGGCCTTAGTTATGAAGGGTACTTGGAAGTTGATGAACTCGCAATTTCTGTAAATGAACAACCCTTCCTGATTGAGCAGCGAACACTTGCGATTGCTGGACTAACAGAGCATTTTCAAATCCTGTCCGTGAATACGCAACGGATGGGTTCGTTTGATGATCGATGCCTTGGCGTATTTTTATACGATATAATTTCAAAACCATATTGGGGTCCGAGTCGATCTGAACCGACAAAATTAAGTAAGTATTATAACTGCGAAGGAGATACTCATGGGTAATACGCGAGCAGTCCGTGGGGTAACCATGAGTAACGATGAAGACGAAGCAACATAATATTCTGAGGGTAAATTTGTGGCCGGCATAACTCCCTCATTCAAACTTCCCGCGAAAATCCTCAGGTATCAACAAGTTCTCCCGATCCAGCTCCGTCACCTTCCGACGACCACAAAGCGCCATGGTTTTGTCCAGCTCCATGTGGATAATCTCTAGCGCTTTCGTCACACCAGCTTGCCCCATCGCGCCCAGACCATAGACATAGGCCCGCCCGATGTAGACACCCTTGGCCCCCATCGCCAACGCCTTCAGCACATCTTGGCCTGAGCGAATGCCACTGTCGAAATGCACCTCGATATCGTCCCCGACTGCATCAATAATATCCGGCAACATGCGGATCGCCGACATTGCCCCGTCCAACTGCCGCCCGCCGTGGTTGGAAACCACAATCGCATCGGCACCGGATTTCACCGCCAGTTTGGCGTCTTCAACGTCCAGAATGCCCTTGATAATCAGCGGCCCGCCCCAACGGTCCTTGATCCACGCCACATGCTCCCATGTCAGCTTTTGTTCGAACTGTTTGTGTGTCCAATCCGACAACGTCCCCATGTTTTCGACGTTTTTCACATGCCCGATAACATTGCGCAGCTCATGCTTCTTCGTGCCCAGCATCCCCAACGCCCAACGCGGTTTGGTTGCCATGTTGAAGATATTCTTGATCGTCAGCTTGGGTGGCGCGCCCAGACCGTTACGAATATCATTGTGCCGTTGCCCTAACAGCTGCAAATCCAGCGTCAGAACCAGCGCCGAGCATCCCGCCGCCTTCGCGCGGTCAATCAGGTCATTGATATAGTCGTGGTCCCGCATCACATAAAGCTGGAACCAGAACGGCTTGGTCGTCGCCGCAGCAACATCCTCGATCGAACAAATCGACATAGTCGAGAGGATATAAGGCACGCCAAAATCCTCGGCAGCGCGTGCGGCTTTGATCTCGCCATCCGCCGACTGCATTCCGCCCAAACCAATCGGGGCCAGCGCCACGGGCATCGAAACATCCTGCCCAACCATCGTACCAGCGGTTGAACGCCCCGACATATCCACCGCAACCTTCTGGCGCAGGCGAATTTCTGCGAAGTCGGTGGTGTTCTCGCGGAAGGTCTGCTCCGTCCATGAACCGCTTTCGGCGTACTCATAGAACATCTTCGGCACGCGCCGTTTAGCAAGCTTTTTCAGGTCTTCGATGGAGGTGATGACTGGCATGACGTACCCTTACAAACAAGAATTGGTCGGTTTTTATTACCAATAACAGCTAAACCGCGCTGACTAAAGCGAATTCTGCCGGATCAGCGCGGATTGTCAAC
>CALCGO010000413.1 GCA_937901055.1 uncultured Rhodobacterales bacterium | reverse complement strand
GTCCATCTCAGATTTCAACTCACTATAAGTTTTCATAAAATACGCTCCTTAAAATTGTCTGTCGTCAGGGTTTTTGGGACCAATGGCGGCCTAAACTAAGAGAGAGTTTGGCTCATCTTGTTGGTTAGATTATGCGGCGTTCTTGCGGTGATGCAAGCGCCGGGTTTCGAGTGTCTTCCGTTTGATCCTTTCGCGTTGTTTTAGAATGGCTTTGTCACGCCCGAAGTAGACGTCGGCGGGTGTGACGTTGTTCAGGCTCTCATGGTAGCGCTGATGATTGTAGTGGTCGACGAAGGCCTCGATCTGGGCCTCAAGATCCCCCGGTAGGAAGTAGTTTTCCAGCAAGATGCGGTTCTTTAAGGTCTGGTGCCAGCGCTCGATCTTGCCTTGGGTTTGTGGGTGATACGGTGCGCCACGGCTGTGCTTCATACCTTTGTTCTGCAACCATTCTGCTAGATCGCCTGAGACGTAGCTGGATCCGTTGTCGCTTAGCAGACGTGGCTTGTGAACGACATGCACCTGGTCGCAGCCGGATGCCTGCAGGGCGAGCTCCAGCGTATCGGTAACGTCTTCAGCCCGCATGTTGGTGCAAAGCTTCCAGGACACGATGTAGCGGCTGTAATCATCAAGGACTGTGCTGAGATAGAACCAGCCCCAGCCGAGAACCTTGATGTAGGTAAAGTCGGTCTGCCAAAGCTGATTGATGGATGTCGTTTTGTCTTTGAATTGGTTGGCGGCCTTGAGCACGATGAAGGCCGGGCTGGTGATTAGGTCATGCGCCTTGAGCACGCGATAGACTGTGGATTCTGAGATAAAGTATCGTTCTTGATCCGTGAATGTCACCGCCAACTCACGCGGTGACAGTTCCGTCTCCTGTAAGGCGAACTCGACAACCTTGCGCTTCACCTCGTCAGGCACGCGGTTCCAGACGTGCTTTGGCTTCGGTGATTGGTCCTGCAATCCTGCTTCACCACGTTGCAGATACCGATCATACCAGCGGTAGAACGTGGTACGTGGAATGCCGAGCTTGGCGAGTGTCACACGGGCCGACAGATGGCTTTCCTCGACCAGCCGGATGATCTCCAGCTTCTCTGATGCAGGGTACCTCATTCGTGGTCGCCCCCACCGCCGTACATGCTTTTTTTAAGAAGACGCAGTTCGAGCGTCTGCTCCGCGACGACTTCCTTCAGATCCTTTGCCTCGCGGCGCAGTTCCTTGACCTCATCAGTGTTCGCAGAACGCGCCGTATCGCCCGCAAGCCGCTTCTTCCCTGCCTCCATGAAGTCCTTGGACCATTTGTAATATATGCCCTGAGCGATGCCTTCACGGCGACACAGCTCAGCAATGCTGTCTTCGCCACGAAGGCCATCCAGCACGATCCTGATCTTCTCTTCGGATGAATAGTGTTTGCGGGTCGCCCGCTTGATGTCTTTGACGATCTTCTCGCCAGGGCTCTTCGGTGTCTTTCTCATCGTCCACTCCTCAGTGATTACGATCAGCCAGAAACACTCTCTTAGCAAATAACGCTGTTTGGACCCATAGGCGCTGACGTCAGACAGTCAAGGAACTGCGCCGCGAGGCAAAGGATCTGAAGGAAGTCGTCGCGGAGCAGA
>CALCGO010000412.1 GCA_937901055.1 uncultured Rhodobacterales bacterium | reverse complement strand
CGATGATGCGACTTTTTTCAAACGGTTCGTTAAAGGGATAGCGCGCAAACACGGGTTTGCGGCGTCTTTCATGGCGAAGCCCTATCCAGATTTGGCAGGCAGCGGTTTGCACGTGCACTTCAGTGTATTGGACAGTGACGGAAACAACATATTTGACAATGGTGGCGATGAAGGCACGCCTGCGATGCTGCATGCCGTTAACGGCCTGATGGAGGCGATGCCGGAGTCTGGTTTGATCTTCGCCCCGCATCTGAACTCCTATCGTCGGATGGCACCGGGGGCACATGCGCCCACGGGAATTTGCTGGGGGTACGAGAACCGCACTGCCGCGATCCGTATTCCGGGCGGCCCTGCGAAAGCGCGTCGGATCGAGCATCGTGTGGCAGGCGCAGACGCAAACCCGTATCTGATATTGGCTTCTGTTTTGGGTGCTGCACTGGAAGGTATCGCGGCTGGTCGTGATCCTGTTGATCCGATCGTCGGTGACGCGTATTCCATCGAAATGCCGCAACTGCCAACTGACTGGGGGCAGGCAATCTCATTGTTCGAGCAGGGAAAAACCAACGCCTCGATTTATCCTGATTTGATGCGGCAGGTGTATGTTTTGGCTAAACGGCAGGAACTCGCCGGATTTGCCGCCCGAATGACCGATTTTGAAATCGCCACTTACCTTGAGGTTGTGTGATCAGCAGAAAAGATAAATAACACTTGATTTATTTGTGAAATCCGGTGCCAAATTATATCCATAAGCCCGAAACAGGGCATCTGAGTTAAACTAGGGAGACTATCAATGAAACGCACTATACTACTCGCAACGGCCGCTACGGTTGTCGCTGGCGCCGCAATGGCGCAGGACCAAGTTGTAAATGTTTACAACTGGTCAGACTATATCGCCGAAGACACAATCGAAAAATTCGAAGCTGCGACAGGCATTAAAGTTGTCTACGACGTGTTCGATTCCAACGAGGTGCTTGAGGCAAAAATGCTGACGGGTAGCTCGGGTTACGATGTTGTTGTTCCGACTTCGGACTTCTTGCAGCGTCAGGTTGCGGCGGGGGCTTATCAGCCGCTCGACAAGTCAAAATTGCCTAATCTCGCCAACATGGATGCTGACCTGATGGCTGGTGCCGCGGTTTATGATGCGGGCAACGAACACGCCACGATTTACATGTGGGGCACCACCGGTATCGGCTATAACTATGGCGAAATCGCTGCGCGCCTTGGCGATGACTACGAAGTCAGCAGTTGGGATCTGGTGTTCAATCCGGAAATCGTCAGCAAGCTGGCCGATTGTGGTGTGACCATGCTGGATGCTCCGACAGAGATTATTCCGGCTGCGATGAACTATCTCGGGTTGGACCCGCGTTCGACGGACAAAGCGGACCTAGAGGCCGGTGCGGCATTGCTTGAATCTGTGCGCCCACACATCCGCTATTTCCATTCGTCCCAGTACATCAACGATTTGGCTAACGGTGACATTTGTGTGTCCGTTGGCTGGTCTGGCGATGTGTTTCAAGCACTTTACCGTGCCGAAGAGGTCGATAATGGCGTCGAAGTCGGGTATGTAATCCCGGACGAAGGTGCATTGCAGTGGTTTGACATGATGGCGATTCCAGTGGACGCGCCGCACGTGGACAATGCGCATACGTTTATCAACTTTATCATGGACGCGCAGATCACCGCCGACATCACCAATTATGTTTGGTATGCGAACGGTAATGCGGCCTCCATGCCGATGGTTGATCCTGATATCACTTCTGATCCGGGTATCTTCCCGACAGAAGCTGCGAGCGCGAAATTGTGGAGCTCGCAAGTTTACGACGCGCGTACAGACCGCGTCGTGACACGTCTTTGGACCAAGGTGAAAACCGGTCAATAAGGCACAATCGCAGGGCGCGGTTTCGCGCCCTGCATCCTCAATATTTCCGGAGGTCCGATGGCCGAGCCGTCCCTAGCTGCCGACGCCAAGCCGTGGAAAAATTCCGCTGCTACACCGTTCATACGTATCAAGAACATCACCAAGAAGTTCGGCGAGTTTACAGCCGTTGATGATGTCACGCTTGATATTTTCAAGGGCGAGCTGTTCTGCCTTCTCGGCGGGTCGGGTTGCGGCAAGTCCACACTGCTGCGAATGCTGGCCGGTTTCGAGACGCCCACTTCCGGCACCATAGAAATTGACGGGCAGGACGTGGCGAAAATTGCTGCTTTTGATCGCCCGACCAACATGATGTTCCAGTCCTACGCACTTTTCCCGCACATGTCGGTTGAAAAGAACGTCGCATACGGGCTGTTGCGAGAAGGTGTTCCCAAGGCCGAGGCAATGGAACGTGTTGCCGATATGCTGCGTCTTGTGAAACTGCAAGATTTTGCCAGACGTAAGCCACATCAACTGTCCGGCGGGCAACAACAGCGGGTCGCTTTGGCGCGCTCGCTAATCAAACAACCCAAGCTGTTATTGCTGGACGAACCCCTCGGGGCGCTCGACAAAAAGTTGCGAGAAGAAACCCAGTTCGAGTTGATCCACATTCAGGAAACCCTCGGGGTGACCTTCATCGTTGTGACCCACGACCAAGAAGAGGCGATGACGCTTTCCACCCGCATCGGCGTGATGGACGCTGGCAAAATCGTGCAAGTCGGTGAGCCGCCGCAGATCTACGAAAGCCCGAATTCCAAATACGTCGCCGACTTCATTGGCTCGGTGAATATGTTCGAAGGCACGGTTGATGTGGCCGTCTCGGACACGCTTCGCATAAAATCGCCGGACGCGGGCATCGATCTGTTGGTGGAGCCGATTGAGGGGCTGAAAGCCAACCAGTCAGTCTCGGTCGCTATCCGCCCAGAGCGGATCGCGGTAGCACGCCACAAACCCGAAGGGGCTGCGAATATCGTTGAGGGCGACGTGGAGGAGGTCGCGTATTTAGGCAACCTCTCCATCTATCGCGTGAAACTGGCGAGCGGTAAAATCCTGAAAGTCACCAAATCCAACCTTCTACACGACGAAGAACCAATCATGTGGGACGAGAAGGTTTTCCTTAGCTGGAGCAACGCCGCCGGCATTGTCCTGACCACATGACGGCGCTTCAAGCATCCTCCCCCTGGCGCAAAACCGCATCGCTTTTGGCACGGTTCGGATTGACTGGCCGAATGCTGGTGATTGCTGTGCCAATGCTCTGGCTGCTGGTGTTTTTCCTTGTGCCGTTCTTGGTGGTGCTGATGCTCAGTCCATCATCACTCGTAAGCCTGCTGC
>CALCGO010000411.1 GCA_937901055.1 uncultured Rhodobacterales bacterium | reverse complement strand
AGACGCTCCCCCAATACGATATAGCCAAGAGCGACGGCAACCAGCGGGAAAATGTAATACCCAAAACTTGCCTGCATCGCCCATCCCATTTGGATCGACAGAATAAATACAAACCAGTTTGCCGAAATCATTACGGCGGATAACGCCAGCATCGCCACAGTGCGAGGGCTGTGGAGGATGCGCCACACTTCTGAGATTCGACCCTGAAACGTGATGATGAGAACAAAGAAGACAAGGCTCCAGATGGTGCGGTGGCCGAGCACTTCCAGCGGTGGCACATGGGCAAGTTCTTTGTAGTATATGCCTGATAGGCCCCAGATTACGCAGGCACCGATCATTGCGGCTATGCCTTTAGTACGCTCGTTCATAGTGCCCTCGAATCAAAAGATGCCCCGCCGTTTGGCGGAGCATCGGGTCTTGGAGTATGTCGAAAACGTTAGGCGTTGGAAAGCCGTTCCGCTACGTTCTCCCAGTTCACAAGGTTGTCTAGGAAGTTAGACAGGTAGACCGGACGTTTGTTGCGGAAGTCAATGTAGTACGAGTGTTCCCATACGTCACAACCAAGCAGTGCTGTCTGGTTGAAACACAGCGGGTTAACGCCGTTTTCAGTTTTCGTAATTTTTAGCGAACCGTCAGTATCGGCAACCAGCCAAACCCAACCGGAACCGAACTGGCCAACGCCTGCGGCACCGAAATCGGCTTTGAAGGTGTCAACGGAACCGAATGCATCAACGATCCGGGATTCTAGCTCGGAGGGCATTGTACGGCCATTTGGCCCCATCATTTCCCAGAACTGAGCGTGGTTCCAGTGTTGGGATGCGTTGTTGAAGATGCCGTTCTGTGCGACGGCGCCAGCAGCGTATGTGCCTTTAACGATGTCCTCTAGGGACTTGCCTTCCCATTCTGTGCCAGTAACAAGTTTATTGCCGTTCACAACATATGCGTTGTGGTGCAGGTCGTGGTGGAATTCCATTGTTTCTGCGGACATGCCGCCTGCTGCCAATGCATCGTGTGCGTATGGTAGGTCTGGAAGTTCGAATGCCATGATGTAACCCCTTTGGTTTTTATGTTTGTCACGGCGTCGGCCGCTTGGTGTTGAATATAAACCGTTTTGCCGTAAGGAAAAGTGCAGAAACGCAGGATTTTTGTAATCGAGACCTTTTGACCGCGACAATCCGGTGCTATTGGCGATTCTAGGTAACTACAGGATTAGATTATGCAAGATCATCAGAATAACATGAAGGGCGCCCTCTTCATGATGGCCTCGATGGCGGGGTTTGTGTTGAACGACACGATGATCAAGCTTGTGTCCGAAGACTTGGAGCTGTTCCAAGCGGTCTTCCTGCGCGGCGTTATGGCGACACTGTTGCTGGGCGCGCTGGCGTGGAGCAAGGGAGAGTTGGGATACCGCCCTGCACGGCGCGATATGGCGATCATTGGATGGCGGACATTTGCCGAGGTAGGCGCGACATTCTTTTTCCTGACCGCGCTGTTCAATATGCCGTTGGCCAATGCCACCGCGATTTTGCAATCTTTACCGTTGGCGGTAACCTTGGCGGCGTCGTTGTTCTTGGGTCACAAAGTGGGTTGGCGGCGCTATCTGGCGATTTCTATTGGGTTTGTAGGCGTCTTGATAATTGTGCGACCCGGAACCGAGGGTTTCAACGCGTTCTCTTTATACGCATTGGCGGCCGTCGGTTTTGTAACGCTGCGGGATTTGCTTTCACACAAACTGTCCCCTTCGACTCCGTCGATTTTCGTGGCGTTGTTTACGTCAGCCGCTGTAATGGCGTTATCCGGTGCAATTGCTGCAACACAAGAGTGGCGGGATGTTTCGCCGCAAATGCTTTTCTACTTGGCAGGCGCCGCAGTGTTTATCTTGGTTGGGTACATTGCTGCGGTTACGGCAATGCGTCACGGCGAGATCGCATTCGTCTCGCCGTTTCGGTATAGCGTGCTGATTTGGGCGTTGTTGTTAGGCGTTTTCGTATTTGGCGAAATCCCCGACGTCTGGACGATCACTGGTAGCGCGATCGTCGTCGGTATGGGGATTTTCACATTTTATCGCGAACGCGTAACCAAGCGTTAAGCGTCTACATCCGCGAATTGCGTACCAGCCGCGTTATCCGTTTTGTCCCAGTCCCGCTTGACGCCAAGGCGTAGCAGGATGACGGACGCGACGAAAATAGAGCTGTACGTTCCGATGATAACGCCCCAGATCATGGCGAAGGTGAACCCTCGGATCACGTCACCACCAAGGAAGTAAAGCGTAAGAAGCGCGATCAAGGTGGTGACCGATGTCATGATGGTACGCGACAGGGTTTCGTTGATCGACAGGTTTAGAACGTCTTTCAGCTCCATCGTTTTGTAGCGACGCAGGTTTTCACGTACACGGTCGAAGACAACCACGGTGTCGTTCAACGAGTATCCGACGATGGTCAGGATGGCCGCGATGATGGTCAGGTTGAATTCGATCTGGGTAACACAGAAGATGCCGATCGTGATGAAAACGTCATGCACCAAGGCGACAACGGCCCCGACGGAGAACTGCCATTCGAACCGCAGCCAGATGTAAAATAGCACGGCGCCGACAGCTAAGACGATAGCGAGGACGCCGGCCTGCACCAATTCACCCGATACCTTCGCACCAACGGAGTCGGTTTGTAGGAATACGATGCCCTCGAAGGCGTCGCTAAGGGTTGATTTAACGATTTTGATCAGGTCGTTTTGAACGGCAGCGTCATCGCCGATTTGCTCAATACGCACCATGATTATGTGGTTCGGCTCGCCTGTTATCGCCGCCGCTGGATCGGATAGTTCGGTGACGGTAACATCGCCGTCTACCACGTGATCCAATAAGGAGCGGTATTCGCTAACCTCGATGACGTCAGGGGTTTCGACCATGAGCATTGTGCCGCCACGGAAATCAATGCCGAAGTTCAGGCCCATCGTGAAGAAGGCGATGATCGTACCGATAACCAGAGCCGAAGACAGGCCGATGGAGATCTTGGAGAAACTGAAGAAATCGACTTTTGTTTCTTTTGGAACCATTTTTAAGCGCATGTTCCGGCCCTCACACTTCGATTGTTTTGGGTTTACGTGCTAGCAGCCATGTGGCCACCATCAGGCGCGTAACCCATATTGCAGTAAAGACCGACGTTACGATCCCGAGGCCGAGTGTCACCGCAAACCCGCGCACCGGACCCGAGCCGATGGCAAACAGGATTACAGCGGCGATCAGCGTCGTGACGTTGGCGTCGATAATGGCGGAGAGGGCTTTTTGATATCCAAGCTCGATAGCACGTGCAGGTCCCTTCCCGCCTTTTAGTTCTTCGCGGATACGTTCGAAGATCAGCACATTGGCATCGACCGCCATACCGATAGTCAACACGATGCCTGCGATACCCGGTAACGTCAGTGTTGCTCCGATGATCGAAAGCAAGGAGAAGATCATCGTTACGTTCAGGATCAGCGCGATGTTGGCGAAGACGCCGAACAGCCCGTACGACAGGACCATGAACACCAACACAAGCGCGAACGCGATTACGGTTGCGGTTTTGCCCGCATCAATACTGTCTTGGCCAAGCTCAGGCCCGACGGTGCGTTGCTCGAGCACCGTGATTTCTGCGGGCAGCGCACCTGCGCGAAGCAAGATGGCCAGACGAGTGCTTTCCTCGACAGTGAAGTTACCGGTGATGATGCCAGAGCCACCAGGAATATGGCTTTGTATTGTTGGCGCGGAGATGACTTTTTCGTCCAGCACGATCGCAAACGGGCTTCCGATATTTTCAGCAGTATAAACGCCGAACTTACGACCGCCTGCGGGGTTGAAACGGAAGTTCACAGCAGGACGACCGTTTTGATCGAACGTTGGTTGTGCATCAACGAGTTGATCACCCGTTACGACGGCAACGCGCGAAAGCACATAGTATATGCCTTCTTGATCGGCATCGGGGTAAACCACGTTTCCAGTGCCTGCACGAATGTCCGGGTCAGATGTTTGTTGAATAACCGAAAGGAACGAAAGTTTCGCGGTTTGACCGATCAGGTCCAGCAATTCTTCGGCAGAGCCAATGCCCGGCACCTGTACCAATACACGGTCCGCACCTTGGCGCTGGATGGTTGGCTCTCGGGTTCCGGCCTCGTCTACGCGACGGCGAATGATTTCGAGAGATTGCTGCATTGTGCGGTCGTCCATGGCGATCATCTCGGCCTCGGACAGGGTGAAGATCAGAACGTCGCCGTCATTGGACACCTCGAAGTCACGCGAACCCGCGCCTGTAAGGGTAACA
>CALCGO010000410.1 GCA_937901055.1 uncultured Rhodobacterales bacterium | reverse complement strand
CAGCCTTCTATGCTTAAAGCAACAAGAGTTTTTCAACAGAATAGGCCCATAGCTGTCATTCCCACTAAGGCAGGGTGCGGCTTTGCCGCGCGTCGAACCGGACATTGGAGCATTACGCCGCAACATCTAGGAAAGAATGGTAGGAGAGCGGGCGAAGCACCCTCAGACTGACGGTTAGGTTTGGAGCGGTGCGGTCTGAGGGAGAAACCTTATATGATCAGTCGGTAAATTCGCCCATCGGACATCGAAGGATAGTTCGGTATTTAGCGCGGCAAGGTCAGTGTTGTGCATGTTCCTTCCGTATCTGATTCAAATGTCAATTTTCCACCGTGGCTGAGTGCGATATTTGATACGATTGTCAGACCCAGACCAATCCCTTTTCTGTGCACCGCGTTGTCGCCTCTTGTGAAAGGTTCGATCATATTTTCGAAATCGAAGCTGGTGTTCAAGCCTCCGGTGTCTTGAACCGATATACGTATACATTCAGATGTCGCGCTTAGCGTGACATTGGCGGATTTGCCGTATTTTATAGCGTTGTCAATCAGGTTAGATAGAGCACGGCGAATGGCATTGGGGCGGCAAGAACACAGCAAACGTCTTTGATCCGAAAGGTTCACTTCGGATCGTTTAGAACCGGATTTGAATATTGTTCCAGTGCCTTCTATGGACTCTGCTTTCATTGGCGAAAGCGTGACCGGAAGCCCGATGTCAGCGTAATCGTCGACAACAGACTGCACGAGACTGTGGAGTGAGACCTTTCGCGGCTCTTCTATATTCATCTCGTTGCGCGTATAGGCAAGAACACTTTCGATCATCGAGGTGATTTGATCAATGTCTCCTTCGAACTTCGTGCGCAATCCAGAATCATCAATTAGGGCAGCGCGTAACTTTAGTCTGGTAGCCGGTGTGCCGAGGTCATGCGAAATACCCGACAGCAAATTGGCCCGCTGTTCGAGCCGGTTTTTCTCGCGGTCAAAATAGTCGTTTACCGCCGCGGATATCGCCAAGATTTCCCGAGGCCCACTTGGTTTGATCGGAGCAATTCGTCCCGTTTTTGCGCGCCTTTCAATTTCGCCTGACAGATTGTCCAACCTATCAACTGCGCTCATCCCGATTGTTAGAAAAGTGCCGAACACGATTCCAGCAATAATGAAAATCGGCAACCGCCAATCTTTCGGCGCACTTTCACAACCCCATATATTGGGGCCGCCAATTCGTAACCACTGACCCTCATCGATGTTTACGAACATCAATGTATCACCGCAATAATTCGTTAATGTACGGACGAGATGTCCAAAACGCGCAGACAGTCCAGCGTTTTCGACACCATGCATTGTCCCGAGGGAATAGACCAATTTACGGGAGAAAACGCGGATTGGGATGCGGTTGCCTTCAAAATCATTCGTTTCGCGGAAATCCAGTATTGAAAATCGAGTTTCGAATGTGCGCCCATCGAGATCGTGAAACCGCAAATTGACAGTGTTGTCGGCCGAAGTGATTTGTTGTGGTTCCACAATCGACAAATCAAAACCGGCGGTGTGTGCCTGCAAATTTGAATTTGAGGCGTCAAGATTTTGAACCACGACATCGGACAAGGATATGCCTGACTGAAATGCGGCTGACAGGTGCTTTTCCCAATTTGCATTCCACTTGAACCAGCCACCCGCGGCCGTCATGCCAACGACAAGCGTCAACGTCAGTATAACAGCAATTTGCGTTCTTAAAGATGTGCTGAGTTTCACATACATGCCGAGAATTTTTCTATTCATCAGACGTGGAAACCTCAACCGACAAGACATATCCGGTTCCACGAACAGTTTTTATGATGGCCGGATTCTTAGGGTTCTCTTCCAGTTTAGAACGCAGGCGTCCAACTAGCACATCAACAGCTCGACCTTCTGTAATTTCTGACGTGTTCATGGGGTCGCGCTCGCCACTCAGGACGCTCGCTATTTCTTCTCGGGTTAGCGGGATAAACGGATTGGCTAACAAGATATTCAAAAGTAATACTTCCAATCGCGAGAGAACAACCTCGAAGCCATCCTTGGCAAAAAGCTGGCCATCCCTCGCATTGAAACGCCACTGCATAAAGCTATAACTCTTCGTTTCGCGTCGATAGGAAAGCGAGGCCGAACGTTGTGTTCTCCGTACAACGGCTTGTATTCGTGCGAGCAACAGGTCCGGGTTGAACGGTTTGGCGACATAATCGTCAGCCCCCGAGGAATACCCTTTCATCCGGTGGTGATCCGCAGAAAGTGCCGACATCATGATGATCGGAACCGAATTTTCTTTGCGTAAAGATTGGCAGATTTCAAATCCGTTGTCGTCGCCGAGCATCACATCAAGCAGTATCAGGTCTATCCGGTTACTGGCGACAATAGCAGCCACCTCTCCTGCCGTCGTGGCTGTATGCACCGAGAATGCATTTTTCACGAGGTATTGCTTCAGCATGTCCAAGACATCTGAATCGTCATCTACAACCAATATCCGTGGTATAGTCAAATTGACCTCCGCATACTTTTACCCGGCTCTTACTCCGGTTATTGTAACTTTGTGCAACATAATCCATGCCAATGTAACACTGCGTAACAGAAGTGGCTATAAAGGTGACAGGCAGGGCCTAGTGGCGAAGTTTCCCCCTTGTCAGAATGCCCCTGTAAGTAATTGACTGACGGCAGTTCCGGGAGAAATCCGGACTAATCGAATTTTATGGGAGGACATAGAATGTTCAAGAAATCAATATTGGCATCGGCCGTAGCGGCCTTTTGTCTGACTTCGGGTGCGGCGTCGGCCGGCCCTGAAGCTGAAGTTTTGCACTACTGGACATCGGGTGGTGAAGCGAAATCGGTTGCGGTGCTGATGGAAGAGTTTTCCGCTAATGGCGGTACTTGGACAGATATGCCGGTTGCTGGCGGTGGTGGGGACGCAGCTATGACTGCCCTGAGGGCCAGGGTGCTGTCAGGCAACGCCCCCACTGCCGTTCAGTTAAAAGGCCCTGCCATTCAAGAATGGTATGATGAGGGTGTTTTGGCGAATATCAATGCCGTTGGCGTTGCGCAAAACTGGGACGCGCTTCTGCCTGCAGCGATTGCGGATCACATGAAGTGTGACGGCGAGTATTGTGCCGCTCCGGTAAACGTACACCGCGTTGACTGGATCTGGGCGAATGCTGAAGTTCTGGCAAATGCCGGCATCGAAATGCCGACTAGCTGGGATGAATTCAACGCTGCTGCAGAGAAACTGCAAGGCATGGGCATCACGCCATTGGCACACGGTGGTCAGGCTTGGCAGGACGCAACTGTATTTGAAGCAGTGGCACTTGGCATTGGCGGCGCGGACTTCTTCCGCAAAGCCTTCATCGATCTGGACGAAGCAACTTTGACTTCCGACACGATGGTAGCCGTATTCGACCAGATGCGCATTATGCGTGGTTTTGTCGACGAAAACTTCTCGGGTCGTGACTGGAACCTTGCTACGGCGATGGTTATGAACGGCGAAGCCGCTTTCCAGATTATGGGTGACTGGGCAAAAGGCGAATTCGTTGCTGCAGGCAAAGTGCCGGGCAAAGACTTCCTTTGCGCATCCACACCAGGTGGCGGATACCTCTACAATGTTGACAGCTTTGCAATGTTTGACGTCAAGGGCGACGACAAGATTGCAGGCCAGAACTTGTTGGCAGAACTGGTCATGGGCCAGAACTTCCAGAAAGTGTTCAATCTGAACAAAGGTTCCATCCCCGCACGTCTTGACGTGTCGCTGGACGAGTTCGATTACTGTGCACGTCAGTCTTCCTACGACATGGATGTAGCTTCCGGTAACGGCTCGCTACTGCCATCCTATGCACATGGTATGGCGCTTCGTGGCGCTCAGGCCGGTGCTATCACGGATACTGTCACTGCACACTTCAACTCGGATATGAGTTCGCAAGATGCGGTTGCTGCGCTGGCTAAAGCTGTCGCAAACTCAATGTAATAGCTGAAACTACGGCTCCACGCGGCGTATGTCGGGTGGAGCCAGACTTTTAACTAAAGGATTATCCCGATGGATTGGTTGCAAAAACATATGCCGAAGATCGTGCTTGCACCTTCGTTCATCGCAGTCATAATTTTTGTTTACGGCTTTATCGCGTGGACAACATATATTTCTTTCACCAGATCGCGCCTATTGCCGAAATACGAAATCGAAGGCACGATCCAGTACGAACGTCTGTTTGACTCCCCACGTTGGGATGTAGCCATGACCAACCTCGCAATTTTCGGTGTTTTGTTCATCGGCATTTCAATGGTTTTAGGATTGTTTCTAGCAATCCTTCTTGACCAGAAAATCCGCACCGAAGGACCGTTACGCACCATTTACCTTTACCCTATGGCGCTAAGCTTCATCGTTACGGGTACCGCATGGAAATGGATACTGAATCCCGGCCTTGGACTCGAATCGGTAGTTAGAGGCCTCGGATTCGAGAGCTTCACATTCAACTGGCTGGTTGATCCAGACATGGCCATTTACACGGTAGTTATAGCAGGCGTTTGGCAAGCATCCGGCTTTGTCATGGCGCTTTTCCTTGCCGGGCTTCGCTCGGTTGATCAGGAAATCATCCGCGCCGCTATGATCGACGGAATCCCGACCAAACGTATTTATAGCGCCATCATAATTCCTTCGATGGCCCCGATATTCCTGTCGGCCTTCATCGTGCTGTCACATCTGGCCATCAAGAGCTTCGATCTGGTGATCGCTCTGACTGGTGGCGGCCCCGGCTATGCCACGGATTTACCCGCGACCTACATGTACGCAATGGCATTCTCGCGTGGCGATCTTGGGCAGGCAGCATCCTCTGCCACCGTGATGATGATGGTCGTGATCGCGATAATCGTCCCTTACTTATACTCCGAACTGAGGAGCAGCAATAATGACTGATGCGACCTATATTGATCGACAGGCCAAACAGCATCGCCTAAAGAATGCGTTGTTGCGTGCCGGACTATACGCAATGTTGGTACTTTTCGCGCTGTACTACCTGATGCCGCTTTTCGTGATGATTGTAACTTCGCTTAAAAGTCTTGATGAAATCCGTACCGGCTCTCTTCTGGGGCTCCCGCGGAAAATTGACACTTCGGCTTGGGGTACAGCATGGTCAGGGGCTTGCACCGGCATTCAATGTGAAGGGTTGAAACCCTATTTCTGGAACTCCGTTCTGATCGCCGTTCCTGCGGTTTTCATTTCTACCGTTGTGGGTGCGTTCAACGGTTATGTAATCAGCCAATGGCGCTTCAAAGGGTCGAACATCATCTTTGCGCTAATGCTATTTGGATGCTTCGTGCCGTTTCAGGTGGTCATTCTACCGATGGCTATCTTGTTGGGCAAAATGGGCATCGCGGGCAGCATTACCGGCCTGATCTTTGTGCACGTTATATATGGACTTGGTTTCACAACGCTGTTCTTCCGAAATTACTATATTTCGATTCCGCGTGAGTTGGTAAAAGCCGCCCTGATCGATGGCGCAGGGTTCTTCCGTATCTTCTGGAGCGTCTTCGTGCCGCTTTCCGCGCCCATCGTCGTAGTCACGGTTATTTGGCAATTCACCCAGATTTGGAACGACTTTCTGTTTGGCGTGTCTTTCAGCCAGGCTGGAACGCAGCCAATCACTGTAGCACTTAACAACATTGTTAACTCCACTACGGGCGTCAAGGAATACAACGTTGATATGGCAGCCGCCATCATCGCCGCGTTGCCAACCCTTTTCGTTTACGTTGTGGCAGGAAAATACTTCATTCGCGGACTAACCGCCGGTTCGGTAAAGGGCTAAACTCATGACTAATCCAATTCTAAAGATCTCAAACCTTTACAAAAGCTACGGTGCGACCGAAGTGCTTAAGGAAATCAACGTTTCGATTGAACCGGGGGAATTCCTTGTGCTTGTCGGGCCATCAGGATGCGGTAAGTCAACATTGTTGAACTGCATTGCGGGGCTCGAAAACATCAACTCCGGTGAAATTAATATCGGCGGCCGTGGCATGGTCGGTGTCTCGCCAAAAGACCGTGATATTGCAATGGTGTTCCAATCATACGCGCTCTACCCAACGATGACGGTTGCAAAGAACGTGACGTTCGGGATGAAAGTCCGTGGAATCGATGCGGAAACACAGCAAACCAAATTGGAAGAGGTTGCAAAGCTTCTTCAAATCGAGCCGCTTCTGAATCGCAAACCGGGCCAACTTTCGGGAGGGCAGCGTCAACGCGTTGCAATGGGGCGCGCGTTAGTTCGCGACCCAAAACTTTTCCTGTTTGATGAACCACTGTCCAATCTAGACGCAAAGCTGCGTGTAGAGATGCGGACCCAAATCAAGAAACTGCATCAGACACTGAATGCCTCCATAGTATATGTGACCCACGACCAGATCGAAGCCATGACATTGGCAACCAAGATCGTGGTAATGAAAGACGGCATTATTCAGCAAATCGGAACGCCTGACGAGATTTACAACAATCCCGCCAATATGTTCGTAGCCTCGTTCATGGGGTCGCCATCAATGAACATTATTCCCGCCAAGGCCAAAGCTAACGGGGCTGGTGCGACAGTAATTATCGAACGCGCTGAAGGAGAGCCCCTAGCGTTACATGACGCGAACGGCATTTCCGGCATGTCGGATGGTGAGGAGCGGGAGATTATGATCGGTCTACGTCCCGAAAATATCACGAACCCGTCGAAGGATTCCGGCGCCGATGTTCAGGTGGCAAACTGCAAAGTAGATGTAGTGGAGCCAACCGGGTCCGATACATTCGTCACCACATATCTGGGCGGCAAAGAGATTACAGCGCGCATGAATGCGGATACAAAAGTCCTGCCTGGTGAAAGTATGGACATTGCCTTTGACCTATCCAAAGCTTCTTATTTTGTTTCGGATACCGGTGAGCGGCTGAACTAGGGGTTTTGCTCGCGGACATTGGAAGCTATCAGATGCAAAAGTTAGATTTGGAAGGCCGCTGATATTGTGTGCCGGATAGCTGTCGTTGGTTGACCGATCCGTCCGCAATTGAAACGAAGGTCCGCTTTGCGGAAATCTGCTCTTACCTTCGCATCTGCAGCGAATGTCAGCTTCCCGCCCATTCTGTTAAAAAATCCACGACCTGAAAGTCTCGTTTTTTAGTAAAACCGCGTGGTTTGCAACCCAGCGCTTGGGATGCAGTCTTCGGCACACATACACGTTCAACAACAATGAAGGGGGGGGTATCAAATTTTATATGCCCTACCACCAAGACCGGCGGGGAAACCTTTTCTTTTGCGCGCGTGGAATTGAGAAAAAAAGCCCACTCTATACCACAAGGAAAAGGTGTAACCAGTAATCCAAAATAGGTCTGGATGCTCAAGGGGGCTTGAAAAGTCCACAGGGTTTTAGTCAGGGACCGGCGTGGGTAATGAGATTTTTGCACACGGAAGTTTTAGGGGGGTATCCCGATTTTCCAAACCCAAAATATCAACTACCGT